>CAVJHW010000017.1:0-28209 GCA_963649395.1 Coriobacteriaceae bacterium
CCTATAGCCAGACCGGTCAGAATGAGAATGCCACAGCAAGGGTAGCCGAAGATTCTACCGAGACCAAGAAGCAGACGGAGGTCGCAGACAGTGGGCAGGCCGGAGAAAACCAGACTGCCACCAAGGAGGAGACAGGCGGAGAAAGCGCCCTGGATAAGCTGATCTATGAGGAGGAGGGGACGCAGGATAGCCAGGAGGCCATGGCCATTTCCCTGGAGGCAGACCAGGCAGAGGTCAGAGACCATAGGAGAAAGACCTTGATTCTGGGAATCCTGGTCAGTGCTGCCGCTGCCATTGATCTGGCCCTTGGACTTGTCTTCCGCAAGGCCTCGAAGAAGAGAAAAGAAAAGCTAATGCGCTATTAAGAACCAGAAAGAGAAAAGAAAAGCAAATACGCACCCCTGTTTCGAACCCCTTGCCAAATGGTTCTGACAGGGGTGCAGGCAAAATAGGAGGGACAGGCATGAAGATAGGATTTATCGGATGCGGAAATATGGGTGAGGCCATGCTTGCCGGCATTCTGCATCAGGGGCTGGTGGACAGGAGTGATCTCTGCGCTTCGGCGAAAACCCAGGGAACTTTGGAGAAAATTTCCAAGAAATACGGCATTGAGACCAGCCTGGATAATCGGCAGGTGGCAGGGAAGGCGGATGTTGTCATCCTGGCCATTAAACCCATTTATATGGAAGAAGTGATCGGGGAGATTACGGAGGTCGTGAAGCCGGAGACCCTGGTGGTTACCTTGGCTCCCGGCAAGACCCTGGCCTGGTTGGATATGGCCTTCGGCAAACCTACCAAGCTGGTGAGAACCATGCCCAATACTCCCGCCCTGGTGGGAGAGGCTATGACTGCCCTTTGCCCTAATGAATTGGTGGAAGAGCGGGAGCTGGAGACGGTAGAGGAGATTTTCCGAAGCTTTGGGAAAACCCAGGTGGTCAGCGAGCCTATGATTGATGTGGTAGTAGGGGTCAGCGGCAGCTCTCCTGCCTATGTATTTCTGTTCATCGAGGCTCTAGCCGATGCTGCTGTAGCGGATGGCATGCCCCGCAAGCAGGCCTACGCCTTCGCAGCCCAATCCGTTTTGGGCAGCGCCAAAATGGTCTTGGAGACCGGCCTTCATCCTGGAGAACTCAAGGATATGGTATGCTCTCCCGGGGGAACCACCATCGAGGCCCTTCGGGTTTTGGAGGAGAAGGGACTGCGCAGCGCAGTGTTCGAGGCCTCCAAGGCCTGCGTCAGGAAAGCCCGAGGCTTGTAAAAGACCGGGGCTTTCCAGGAGCTATGAGAAGGACAGGCCTTTAGCCCTGAGAAGTCTGAAGGTCCGGTCTGCTCAGGACACTATTATGATAGGCGGAGGAGAAGGTCACATCCTCCCCGAACCATTCCGGCGGAGTGAAGGAATTGGCCTCCTCCACAGAGGCAAATTCCACCTCTGCCAGCCATAGACCCTCATAGGGAGGGTCAAAGACATCCAATTCTATCTTCAGCCCATCCGGCAGAGGAAGCAGATATCGCTTCTTGGACAGGAGGATGCCATCGATCTTTTCCTTCAGATGCGCATAAGCTTCGGCTGTCAAAGGAAGATTGTACTCCTCTCTTACCATCATCCCCTTCCCCTTATAAGTCAGATAATATTCCTCTTCCTGTCGGCGAATCCGCACCACGGGGCTGGTGCACAGATAGCCCTGCTGGATATGGAGACAGGGATAAGACTGCAGATTCTCCGGCAATGTGTGAATCAGGTATTTTCGCTCGATTTCCATGAATTGGCCCTCCTTTTTCCAAAACACAGTTGCATAAGTATACCGGTTCAGTGTATCATAGGGAATGGAAAATGTCATGCGAAGGGAGAAAAGATTATGTCTAAAGTATATGTATTTATGGCAGATGGCTGTGAAGAGGTAGAGGCGCTGACACCGGTGGATCTGCTGCGTCGGGCAGGTCATGAGGTATGCATGGTGTCTATTATGGGACGTCCGGTGATCGTGGGAGCTCATAACATTTCGATGGGAACGGATGGCCGTATAGAGGAAGGTGATTGGGCCGACGGAGATCTTTATCTGCTGCCCGGGGGAATGCCGGGGACCAAGTATCTGGGAGAGAATCAGAAGCTGACAGAGCTCCTGACAGCTCAATATGGTCAGGGCAAGCGCCTGGCCGCCATCTGCGCTGCCCCCAGTGTCTTGGGAAAACTGGGACTTCTGAAGGGGAAGAAGGCAGTATGCTATCCAGGCATGGAATCCACCCTGGAAGGAGCTCAGCCGGTGGCGGATCCTGTGGTTACAGACGGAACCATCACGACATCCAAGGGTGTGGGAGCAGCCATGGACTTTGGCCTGGAGTTGATTCGTCTCCTGGACGGCGAGGAGAAGGCCCAGGCTATCAAGGAAGAGGTAGTTTACCCCTACGGAAAATAAAGCAGACATTCTTGCCGGGACTTTCCGCCGGGCAGTCAGAAGACCTGAAAAGTCTCTTGCGCTTTTAAGGGCGGTATGATATACTCTTGTAATGACTGCGACGGGGGAGGTTTGTCCTTTTCAGGATGTCTTTGCATGGCTGCCTGTTCAGCCGTCATTAGAAATAAAAGTCCGATATCTGTGCCGGGTATTGTAGGTAAGAGCCCAGCCCATCTGCCGTCCGGGACTTTTAGATACATAAGGAGGAAATAAACAAAATGAGCGTTCAGGTTGAGAACTTGGAGAAGAGCATGGCGAAGCTTACAGTTGAAGTTTCTGCCGAGGAACTGGAGAAGGCCCTGCAGGGTGCTTATTTGAAGCAGAAGAAGAATATCAGTATTCCCGGATTCCGCAAGGGTAAGGTGCCGAGAGTCATGATTGAGAAGATGTATGGTCCTTCTGTATTCTATGAGGATGCAGCCAATGCCCTCCTTCCGGAAGCCTACTCCAAGGCTGCAGACGAGAGCGGACTGGACATTGTGTCAAGACCGGATATCGATGTGGTGCAGCTCGAGAAGGGCAAGACCTTTATTTTCACCGCTGAGGTGGCAGTGAAGCCGCCGGTAACCCTGGGCCAATATAAGGGTCTGGAGGTTCCCAAGTCCGACCTGACGGTGTCTGAGGAAGAGGTTGAGGCAGAGCTGAAGAAGGAGCAGGAGAAGAACGGGAGAATGATCGATGTGGATGATCGTCCTGCTCAGAAGGGAGATACCGTAACTCTGGATTATGCCGGTACGGTAGACGGAGTAGCCTTTGATGGTGGTACTGCTACCTCTTATCCCCTGGTATTAGGCTCCGGTTCCTTTATTCCCGGATTTGAAGACCAACTGGAGGGCGTGTCCCTGGGAGAGGAGAAGGAAGTACATGTTACCTTCCCCGAGGATTATCATGCCGAGGATCTGAAGGGCAAGGAAGCTGTCTTCACATGCACCATCCAGAAGATTTCCCGCAGAGAGCTGCCGGAGCTGGATGATGACTTCGCCATGGACGTGTCTGACTTTGATACGCTGGAGGAGTACAAGGCGGATCTTCGCCAGGAATTAGAGAAGAAGAAGGAAGAAAGCGCAAAGCGTTCCAAGGAGGATGCCGCAGTTCAGAAGGCTGTGGAGAATGCCAGCATGGAGTTGCCCCAGGCTATGATTTCCACCCAGGCAGAGCAGCAGGTGGAGAATTTCGCCAGAAGGATCCAGATGCAGGGCATGAAGATAGAGCAATATTTGCAATATACCGGCCAGACCCTGGAAGGGATGCGCAAGCAGATGGAGCCCCAGGCCATCCAGCAGATCCAGACCAGATTGGTATTGGAAGCCATTGCTAAGGCAGAGGATATCCAAATCAGCGAGGAGAAGCTGGCTGAGGAACTGGAGAAGATGGCCAAGATGTATGGCATGGAAGTAGATAAGCTGAAGGAGATCATGGGTGACAAGGAGATGGATCAGCTGAAAGAGGATTTGGCTGTTCAGGAAGCGGTTACCTTCGTGGCAGATCAGGCTGTAGAGGTAGAAGCAGCAGAAGAAAAGGCAGAGGAAGCAGCTGCAGAATAATTGTGGAGGCACTTGTATGAGTTTAGTACCCTATGTCATTGAACAGACCAGCAGGGGCGAGAGAAGTTATGATATTTATTCTCGGCTGCTGAAGGATCGAATCATTTTCCTGGGGGAAGAGGTGAATGATGTGTCCGCCAGCCTTGTGGTGGCCCAGCTCCTATTCCTGGAGTCTGAGGATCCCGGCAAGGATATCCATCTCTATATCAATAGCCCGGGAGGATCTGTTACGGCGGGAATGGCTATCTATGACACGATGCAATATATCAAGTGTGATGTGTCCACCATCTGCATTGGCATGGCAGCCAGCATGGGAGCTTTTCTCCTGTCCGGCGGCACGAAGGGCAAGCGCATGGCTTTGCCCAATGCTGAGATTATGATTCATCAGCCCTCCGGTGGTGCGCAGGGACAGGCTACGGAGATTCGCATCGTGGCGGAACATATTTTGCGAACCAAGAAGAAGCTGAATGAGATCCTGGCAGCTAATACAGGCCAGCCGTTGGAGAAAATTGAAATCGATACAGAACGAGACAATTACATGTCGGCGGAAGAGGCCAAAGAGTATGGTCTGATAGACAGTGTGATCGTGAGTCGCTGATCAAAGATGAGGGTGTGTCAAAAGTGCGCAGGACATCAGGCATTGCTTTTGATACGCCCTTTTGTGCATAAAAGAAAAGGATTGGGATAATCATGGGAATGAAGGGTAGTGACCCAAGAATAAGATGCTCTTTCTGCGGAAAGACAGAGGACCAGGTGAGAAAGCTGATCGCAGGACCTAATGGCGCATTCATCTGCGATGAGTGCATAGAGATCTGTGCGGAGATTATAGAAGAAGAATTTACGGATTCCAGATCCTCTGAGGACCAGGAGATTAATCTGATGAAACCGGCAGAGATTAAGGACTTCCTGGATCAATATGTCATAGGCCAGGAGGAAGCCAAGAAGGTACTCTCGGTAGCGGTCTATAATCACTATAAGAGGGTGCTGGTGGGAGAGAATTCCGATGTGGAGCTGCAAAAGAGTAACATTCTGATGCTTGGTCCTACAGGCTCCGGTAAAACTCTGCTGGCCCAGACCCTGGCAAAGATGCTGAATGTGCCCTTTGCTATCGCAGATGCCACAGCCCTGACAGAGGCCGGGTATGTGGGGGAGGATGTGGAAAATATTCTGCTGAAGCTGATCCAGGCCGCAGATTATGATATTGAACGGGCTCAATATGGCATCATTTATGTGGATGAGATTGATAAGATTACGAGAAAATCCGAGAATGCTTCCATCACCCGGGATGTCTCAGGAGAAGGCGTGCAGCAGGCTTTGCTGAAGATCCTGGAGGGGACCGTGGCCAGTGTACCGCCTACGGGAGGCAGAAAGCATCCCCACCAGGAATTCCTGCAGATCGACACCACCAATATTCTCTTCATCTGCGGCGGAGCCTTCGAGGGACTGGATAAGATTATTGAAACCCGACAGGATACTAAGTCCATCGGTTTCAATGCTGACCTGGGTCAGCATAAGAGAGAAAATGTAGGGGAGATTCTGCGTCAGGTCCTGCCGGAGGACTTTGTTAAGTTTGGTTTGATTCCGGAATTCATCGGTCGTGTACCGGTGGTGGTAACTCTGGACGCTCTGACGGAGGAGGCTCTGGTACGGATTCTCAGTGTACCCAAGAATGCCCTGACCCGTCAATACAAGAAGCTTTTTGAGATGGATGGGGTCTCTCTCTCCTTCGATGAGGATGCCCTGGAGGAGATTGCCCGGGAGGCATTGGGCCGAAAGACCGGTGCCAGAGGTTTAAGGGCCATCTTGGAGAAGACCATGATGGAGGTTATGTTTGAATCTCCCTCGGACAATACGATTCGGGAATGTCGAATCACCAAGGCCTCTGTGGAGGGCAAGGAGCCCCCTGTCCTGGTGCATGGGGAGCCTACGCCTGCTCCTCGGCGGATTCAGCCCCGCAAAAGCAGAAAGGGCCGATCCGTAACGGCATAACAAGGGGCAGGAGGAAGCCCAGGTAGAAGAAAAAGCGGATAGAAAAGGGGGAGGGACGGGAAGCAATTCCTGTAGCGTTGTAAGGAGTGATGAAAATGAGTGACTTAATCGTCATGATGCCGGCGATTGCCCTGAGGGGTACGACCATTTTGCCGGACATGATCGTGCATTTTGATATCAGCAGGATCAAATCTGTCAAGGCAGTAGAAGAAGCCATGCTGAAGGATCAAAGGGTCTTTCTGGTTACCCAGAAGGATATCAATGTGGAGGATCCTGTCCAGGAGGATCTCTATAAGATAGGAACCATTGCGGTGATCAAGCAGGTGGTGAAGCTTCCCAAGGGCTTGCTGCGGGTCCTGGTAGAGGGTCTGGAGCGGGCGGAAATGCTGGGGCTGGAACCCCGGGAGGATATGCTGGAAGCTGAGATTGTCACCTTTGAGGAGGATGCGCCGGAGGTTATGGAGGATAATACCCTGGAGGCCATGCGCAGAAGCCTGAAGGAGACCTTTGCCACCTATTGCCAGGAGAGCCAAAAGGTCAGCCGGGATTTGATGCTGCAGATCCTGGAGCTGGAGGATGTGGAGAAACTGGTAGATCAGATCGCTATCCATCTGCCCCTGGCTTATGAGCAGAGACAGCAGCTGTTGGATGCGGTGAATCTGAGGGAACGCTTTGAGACCCTCAGCGTGATCCTGGGCAATGAGGTGGAGATTCTGAAGATCCGAGCGGAATTTCAAAACCAGGTGAGAGCCCGCATTGACAAGAATCAGAAGGAGTATATTCTGCGGGAGCAGATGAAGCTGATCCGGGAGGAGCTGGGAGAGGACAATGTCCAGTCGGAGATTGAGAGATTCAAGGAAGAAGCGGAGAAGCTGAAGGCTCCTCAAGAGGTTAAGGATAAGATCCAGGCGGAGATCCGCCGTTTCCAAAATGTCATTGGCAATCCCTCAGAAAGTGCTGTGGTGCGAGGCTATATCGAGACCCTGCTGGGTCTGCCCTGGGACAAGATGTCCCGGGATAACCGGGATCTGAAGAAGGCCAGGAAGATTCTGGAGGAAGATCACTATGGTCTGGAGAAGGTCAAGGAAAGGATCCTGGAATATCTGGCGGTTCGTACCCTGACCCGGAAGGGAGAAAGCCCCATCCTCTGTCTGGTAGGGCCTCCGGGAACCGGCAAGACCTCCATCGCCCGTTCCGTGGCAAAGGCCTTGAACAAGACCTATGTCCGCATTTGCCTGGGGGGCGTGCGGGATGAGGCAGAGATTCGCGGTCACAGGAGAACCTATGTAGGGGCCATGCCAGGCCGTATTGCCCAGGGTTTGCACCAGGCAGGAGTCAAGAATCCCCTGATGCTGCTGGATGAGATTGACAAGGTCAGCAGTGACTACAAGGGAGATACCTCATCGGCTCTGCTGGAGGTGCTGGATTCCGAGCAGAACAGCCGTTTCTCCGATCACTATGTAGAGATTCCCATCGACCTGTCAGAGGTGCTCTTTATCGCTACCGCCAACAACGTTCAGACTATTCCCGGTCCCCTGCTGGATCGTATGGAGCTGATTGAGATCACCAGCTATACAGAAAATGAGAAGAGCCATATCGCCCGGGAGCATCTGCTGCCCAAGCAAATGAAGGCCAACGGTATAGGGGAAGATCAAATGTCCATATCCGATAAGGCCCTCAATGAGATTATCAGCGGTTATACCAAGGAAGCCGGTGTGCGGTCCCTGGAGCGCAAGATCGGCCAGATCTGCCGCAAGACTGCCTTGCGGATCCAGGAAAAGGGGGTTCAGAAGGTGGCCGTCACCCAGAGAAACCTGGAGGAGCTTCTGGGACGGAAACGGTTCAGCATTAACAAGGCCAATCCCCAGCCGGAGATTGGTATTGTCCGTGGTCTGGCCTGGACCAGCGTAGGGGGAGATACCCTGCAGATAGAGGTCAATATTATGCCCGGTCGGGGGGAGTTCTCTCTTACCGGTCAGCTGGGAGATGTGATGAAGGAGTCTGCCCAGGCCGGCATCAGCTATATTCGTTCCGTGTCCGGAGAATATGGCATCAAGGATGACTTCTTCAAGAAACATGACATTCATATCCACATTCCGGAGGGAGCCGTCCCCAAGGATGGCCCCTCGGCGGGAATTACTATGGCTACCGCTATGGTATCTGCCATCACTAAAAGGCCGGTACGGGCAGATGTGGCCATGACCGGGGAGATCACCCTGCGGGGACGGGTACTGCCTATTGGGGGTCTTAAGGAGAAGCTGCTGGCGGCCAAGAAGGCCGGGATTCATACGGTGCTGGTTCCGGAACAGAATAAGCCGGATGTTCAAGAGATGGACAAGGAGATCACCGGGGGATTGGATATCCGTTATGTGGAATCCATGAGCCAGGTGCTGCAGGCAGCCCTTGTGCAGCCGGAGCCGACAGGAGAGAAAGCTCCTGAAGCAAAAGCCGGGACAAAAGGGAAAACTGCGACAAGAGCAAAAGCGGAGACGAAATCATGAGGATTCAGGAGGCGGCTCTGGATATTGTCTGCGGAATTACCAGTCAGCTGCCGGATACGGGACAGCCGGAGGTAGCCTTTGCCGGGAAGTCCAATGTGGGAAAGTCTTCCCTCATCAATGGATTGATGAATCGCAAGGCTCTGGCTCGCACCAGTGCCCGGCCTGGCAAAACGCAGACGATTAACTTTTACCATATTAACCGCCAGATGTATCTGGTGGACCTGCCGGGATACGGTTATACCTCTGTATCCCAGGAGATCAAGGCGCAATGGGGGCAGATGGTGGAGAATTATCTCCATACCTCGGAGAATCTGAGAGCTGTGTTTCTGCTGGTAGATATCCGCCATGCTCCTTCCGCCAATGATCAGCAGATGTATGACTGGATACGGGGACAGGGCTATGAACCCATTGTCATCGCCACCAAGCTGGATAAGATCAAGAGAAGTCAGGTCCCCAAGCAGCTGAAACTGATCCGCACCACCCTGGGTATGGAGAGCGAGGCTGAGATCCTTTCCTATTCTTCCCTGACCAGACAGGGAAGAGAAGAAATCTGGACCAGGATCCAGGACTTGATGGGATGGGGTCAACCTCAGGCGGAGGGGACAAACTCGGAAGAGATGAGGAATTGAGCAGTGGGAATCATCAAAGCGAAGAAGCTGGGATTTGATTACTTTCAATATGAAGAGGAGGGCAAGGACCCGGAGGTCACCCATGCCATCGAGGACGTGGATTTGGACGTGGAACCGGGTCAATTTATTGCTGTTCTGGGTCACAACGGCAGCGGAAAGTCCACCCTGGCCAAGCATATGAATGCCTTGCTGGTGCCGACGGAGGGTACCATGTGGGTGGATTGCATGGATACCTCCAGTCCGGATGATGTGTGGAAGATCCGCCAGGAGGCCGGAATGGTCTTTCAGAATCCGGACAACCAGATCATTGCTTCCGTGGTGGAGGAGGATGTGGGCTTTGGTCCCGAGAATCTGGGAGTGCCCACAGACCAGATCTGGCGGAGGGTGGACAAGAGTCTGCAGGCCACCGGAATGGTGGCCTACCGCAAGCATTCCCCCAACAAGCTGTCCGGGGGTCAGAAGCAGCGGGTGGCTATCGCCGGTGTTATGGCCATGAAGCCCAAATGTATCATTTTGGATGAGCCTACAGCTATGCTGGATCCCAATGGCCGCCGGGAGGTTTTGCAGGCGGTGCGGGAACTGAACAAGGCCGAGGGGGTGACGGTGATTCTCATCACTCACTACATGGAGGAGGTCATCTATGCCGACCGAGTCTATGTGATGGATCAGGGGAGAATGGTTTTGCAGGGAACTCCTCGAGAGGTATTTTCCCATGTGGACGAGATACGGGAATTGCGTCTGGATGTGCCCCAGGTCACCTTGCTGGCTTATGAGCTGCGCAAGGAAGGGGTAGAGATCCCGGCTGATATTC
This sequence comes from Coriobacteriaceae bacterium, assembly GCA_963649395.1. Lineage (GTDB taxonomy): Bacteria > Bacillota > Clostridia > Lachnospirales > Lachnospiraceae > Scatomonas. Next base: position 9,931 of record CAVJHW010000017.1, read on the forward strand.
TGACAATAGAGGAATTGGTGAAAGCATTATGTCAATGAAACTTGAAAATGTGACCTATACCTACAGCCCGGGTACGGCCTATGAGATGCATGCCTTGAAGAATGTATCCCTGGAGATTCCGGATGGCCAATTCCTGGGGGTCATCGGCCATACCGGCAGTGGCAAATCCACCTTGATCCAGCATTTGAATGGACTTATGCGTCCCACCTCCGGAAGGGTTCTCTATCAAGGGGAGGATATCTGGGGGGAGGGTTATAATCTTCGCAATCTGCGCTTTCATGTAGGTCTGGTCTTCCAATATCCGGAACACCAGCTCTTCGAGACGGATGTCATCACGGATGTCTGCTTTGGGCCTAAGAATCAAGGCCTGTCTCCGGAGGAATGCCGTCATCAGGCGGAGCTATCCCTGACTCAGGTGGGAATCCCACCGGAATTATATGAGAAGTCCCCCTTCGATCTGTCCGGCGGGCAGAAGCGAAGGGTAGCCATCGCCGGTGTGCTGGCCATGAATCCGGATATCCTGATTCTGGATGAGCCTACGGCGGGCTTAGATCCCAGGGGGCGGGACGAGATCCTGGATCGTATTGCTGAACTCCATGACAGCCGTGGTATTACCATTCTATTGGTATCCCATAGCATGGAAGATATTGCAAAATACGTCCAGCGTATCATCGTGATGAACCAGGGGGAAAAGGTCTATGACGGCAGTCCCAAGCAAGTCTTCTCCCATTATAAGGAATTGGAAAAGATAGGTCTGGCGGCCCCTCAGATGACCTATATCATGCATGCCCTGAAAGCTGCAGGTATGGATGTGGATACTACTGCGATTACCCTGGAAGAAGGGAAAAATACCATTTTGCGGGCTCTTGGCAGAAAGTAAACCCCCATGGTGGCTGGCGCTGCCTTCACTGCGCAGGAAAGCCGGTGGCTCCGCCCCTCATGCAAGCATAACCGATAGGATAGAGATAGAGTTGAGAAAGCTATGATAAGAGATATTACGATTGGCCAGTACTACCCGGCAGATTCCCTGCTGCACAGACTGGACCCAAGGGTAAAGTTAGTCGGAACATTGATCTATATTATTTCCCTCTTTGTCATGAACAGTTGGGGATATTTTCTGGGAACCGCCTTCCTGGCGGGGGTCATTCTCCTGTCCAAGGTTCCCTTTTCCTTCATGGTGCGGGGATTAAGAGCCATTGTAGCTCTGCTCCTCATCACTATGGCCTTGAATGTGCTCCTGACCCCCGGTACCGTTCTTTGGCAATGGAAGATCCTGCGGATTACCAAGGAGGGACTGATTTTGGCAGGCCGCATGGGCCTGCGCCTGATCTACCTGATCTTGGGAGCATCCATTATGACCTTGACCACAACCCCCAACAAGCTGACCGATGGAATGGAACGCTTGATGCGGCCCCTAAAGAGGCTGCATGTGCCGGTGCATGAGATATCCATGATGATGTCCATCGCCCTGCGCTTCATTCCCCTGCTGTTGGAGGAAACGGATAAAATCATGAAGGCCCAGATGGCTCGGGGAGCTGACTTCGAATCCGGCGGCCTTATCAAGAAGGTGAAAGCCATGGTCCCCTTGCTGGTGCCCCTCTTCATCTCCGCCTTTCGCAGAGCCAATGACCTGGCTTTGGCCATGGAAGCCCGCTGCTATCACGGCGGAGAGGGCAGAACACAGATGAATCCCCTGCGTTATCAAAGACGGGACGTGATTGCCTATCTTTTTCTCCTGCTCTATCTGGCCGCCGCTCTTTTCCTGGGAATCTGGATGAAGTGGTAACCACCCAAACGTGTCACAGAGAGGCCAGAGGTATCCTATGAGACGAATCAAGCTAATTGTAGCCTATGACGGAACAGAATATTGCGGCTGGCAGGTTCAGCCCAACGGGCTGGCGGTGCAGGAGGTATTGAACCGATCCTTAAGCGGGTGGCTGGGGGAACCTATCCATACCATAGGCGCCAGTCGTACCGATGCCGGAGTTCATGCCAGGGGCAATGTGGCAGTCTTTGACACCAAAGCCCGTATGCCCGGAGACAAGTTTTCCTACGCTCTCAATACACGTCTGCCGGAGGATATTCGCATCCGAGGCTCTATGGAGGTCTCTCCAGAATTCCATCCCCGCTTTACCAGCACGGTCAAAACCTACGAATACAAGATCTTCAACAGTCATTTTCCCGATCCTCTTTGCCGCAGAGACAGCTTTTTCTGGTATGGCGGTCTGGATCTGGAGGCCATGAGGGAGGCCGCAGAATGCCTCAAGGGAACCCATGATTTCAGAAGCTTCACCACTGTCTCGGGTCAGAGGGAGAACACGGTGCGAACCATCCATGATATAGAGCTATGGAAGAAGGAAGAGATGATACATATCCGAATCACCGGCAACGGCTTCCTCTACAACATGGTGCGGATCCTGGTGGGGACCCTCCTGGAGATAGGGAAGGGGAGCCGATGCCCTTGGCAAATGGAGCAGATCCTTCAAGCCAGGGATCGAGAAGCCGCAGGACCCACCGCCAGACCCTGTGGTCTGACCCTGCTGGGCATCCAATATCCGGACTGGAAGTCGGATTTTTCAGCAAAAATCAAGGAATAGCTGTCATCTTAGGGGATATTATGGTACAATGAACGGGAGTGCGAGGAGGTATGACCCGATGATTGACGAGAAACGACTGCGTCTGATGATCCGCCTGGCTCGTTATGAACAGGAGGAAGGCAGGGAGGATCTGAAGATCAGTAAGTATTACAGAAGAGATTATGTGGGACTGGCCCTGCTGAAGAACCTTCTCCTGGTGACTTTGGCCTACCTGCTGTTGTTGGCATTATTGGTACTTTATAACCTGGATTTTTTGATGAACCAGCTCAATGAGATGAGTATACGTCCTCTGCTGGTAACCATAGCGCTGGGATATCTCTTTTTGCTGGGTATGTATTCCGTGATCGTATATACCATCTCCCGGCTGAAGTATGCCAGGGCTCAAGCCAGCATTAAGACCTATTATCGGGGATTAAGCCGTCTGGAGGGAAGTTATCAGAAGCAGGATGCGGACCTGACGCAGGAAGCGGCTTCCCTTGGGAGGAAAAGGCAGGACCAGCCGGTACTAAGACAGGCAGATGTGCAGGAGACCGATACACGCAGAGAGGATAAGGCCGACAGCGCCGACGGGAAGAGAGTATGACAGCATTACAGGAATTGCGGGAGAAGATGAAGGATTTTTATGCCAAATATGACATCTATGTCCTTCCCTTGTTTAAATTTGCCCTGGCCTTGCTGATGATTGGAAATCTGAATCAGCTGCTGGGATATTTGACCGTGTTGGACAATCTATTTGTCATAACGGTTTTGGCTTTGCTCTGTGCCATACTTCCCATCAACGGCATGGCGGCCGTGGGAGTATTGCTGATTATTCTGCATTGCTTCGGAGCAGGGATCGCTGTGGGAGGCTTTGCCTTGATCCTTTATCTCCTGATGCTGCTTTTGTATTTTCGCTTTGTGCCTGGAGATGGGTTGGTGCTGGTGCTGGCGCCCTTGGCCTTTTATTTCCGTATTCCGGCGGTGGTGCCTCTGGCTTTGGGGCTCTTGCGGGGTCCCCTGTCTGCGGTTTCTTGCGTCTTCAGTGTGATTTCCTGGTATTTTGTCCGCTTAGTTCCCAAGCTGGTAGAAAGTCGGGGCTTTAGCAGTCTGTCCCAGTCGGATGTCCTGCAGGAGCTTTCTTCCGGGCTTTTGGAGAATCCTGAGCTTTTGACAGCCATCATTGCCTGCGGAGCCACCGTGCTGGTGGCAGCCGCCATCCGAAAGCTGTGTGCTACCTATGCCTGGGAGATTGCCGTGGTGGTGGGAAGCCTTACCTACCTGCTGCTTACCTTCCTGGGAGGGATTTTCACGGGAGCGGAGGTGGAGGCAGCGATTCTGCTGGTGGGAACGGCAGGAACAGCCGTAATTTCCCTGATTCTGGAATTCTTCCTCTACAGTGTGGATTATGCCGGAAGTCAATATTTGCAATTTGAGGATGATCAATATTATTACTATGTGAAGGCCATCCCCAAGCGCCTGTCGCCCCGGGCGAAGGAAAGATTGAGAAGGGCAGAGGAGGATTCGGAACCGGATCCCAGGCGAGAGATGCCCGGAAATCCACCGGCCCAGGCCTACGGGGAAGTGCCCCAGAGCCAGAATACCCAGGTATATGGGGAGGTGCCCCAGAACCAGAATACCCAGGTATATGGGGAGGTGCCCCAGAGCCAGAATACCCAGGTATATGGGGAAGTGCCCCAGAACCAGAATACCCAGGTATATGGGGAGGTGCCCCGGATTCAGAATACTCAGATTTACCGGGGTATGGAGGAGATTCCCAGTGCACCAGATTTGCCGGAGGATGCGGCAGAGAGGTTTGGCAATGTGGATTTCGAGTCCAAGCTGGAGGAGTCCCTGAAGAACCTGTAAGAGGACGGGCAATCTGTAAGAACCAGTAGAAACCAGTAAGAACCGGCAAGAACCAGTAAAAACCTGTAAGAACCTGTAAGAACCTGTAAGAACCAGTAAGACCAGGCAGGAGCCTGGGGAAGGAATTCGTGAGAAAGGAAGTGACACCTTGGAAGCAATCCTGAATTGGCTGCGCATACATATTCTCAGCTGGTTGACGCCGCCCAAGACCATCGAGGTGATAGATATCGTTCAGGTGATCCTGATTGCTTATTTTGTCTACCATCTCATCCTTTGGGTGAAGAATACCAGAGCTTATACGCTGCTGAAGGGCATTCTTTTTATCGTTGCTTTCATTATTATTGTCAACCTCCTGAATATGGATGTTATCGTATGGCTTTTGGGGAATCTGAGCGTGGCAGGTATTACGGCTGTGGTCATTATCTTTCAGCCGGAGTTGCGTAAGGTTCTGGAGCAAATGGGGCACAAGAATCCATTTTCCTCCATTTTCTCCCTGGGCAAGGGTTCGGAGGAGAATCTGCGCTTTACGGATCAGACCATCAATGAATTGGTGAGAGCCAGCTTCGAGATGGGAGAGGTGAAGACCGGGGCCTTAATTGTCATAGAGCGGGAGGTGCGGCTGGAGGAATATGAGAAAACGGGTATTCCGGTGGACGGGGTCTTGACCAGTCAGCTGCTGGTTAACATTTTCGAACACAATACTCCCCTGCATGACGGTGCAGTGATTGTAAGAAATAACCGGGTGTTGGCGGCCACCTGCTATCTTCCCCTTTCCGAAAATATGGATTTGAATAAAAAATTAGGCACCCGGCACAGGGCCGGGGTGGGAATCAGCGAGATCAGTGACTCCCTCACTATCATTGTATCGGAGGAGACCGGCAATGTGTCTTATGCCATGGAAGGGGCCCTGCGCCTGGCAGTTACGCCAAGTGAATTGAGGGAGGAGCTGCATAGGATTCAGAAGATCAAGCAGTCGGAACCCCTGAAATTCCGGAGAAAGGGGCGGTATCAAAGTGAAGACAAATCTGCTCAGTAAGATGACCAGGAATCTGGCCCTGAAAATTATCTCTGTCATCATCGCCGTCCTGATCTGGTATGTGGTAGTGGATTACAACGATCCCGTTGAGACCCAGAGCTTCAGCGTTAAGATCGAGGTGACCAACGAATCCTATATTTCCAACGGGAAACAGATCTATCGGATTGATGATGAATATAAGACGGTGACCGTCTACATTAAGGGGAATCGGTCCAATCTGAAGAAGGTGCAGGCCTCCAGCATTACGGTAACGGCGGATCTGACTCAGATTGTGGATCTGGATCGGGATCCGGTCATGGTGCCCCTTCAGGCCAGCTGTGCCGGTTTCAATCAGTCGGATATTACCCTGTCCAGGACCACCATTCCCATCACCATTGAAGATGTGGCCAGTCAGGAGTTTCCGGTGACTGTGTCCATGGGGGATACCAGTCCGGGCAAGGATTATGAGGTGGGGGTTCTGACCCCGGATCCGGATCGGGTGACAATCAGCGGGCCGGAATCCATTGTCAACCAGATTGAGAGTGTAGTGGCCAAGATTGAGGTGTCGGGAATGACCCAGGACCAGACGGTGGAAGCCCAGTTGGTTCTGATGGACAAGAACCAGGTGGCAATTGCGGACAGCACGATCAGCGACCATTTGACCTTTGACGGGGGAGTGCCCAAGATCAATGTCAAGGTGGAGCTTTGGAAGAAGCGCTCCGGGGTCAAGCTGAACGTGGCCTACAGCGGAAACCCTGAGGAGGGGTATCAGGTATCAGAGATTACCACCTCCCCGACAGAGATTACCGTGGCAGGCAGCGAGGCGGGCTTGAATCTTCTGACGCAACAGAACAATACCATCTATATCCCGGAGGATCGGGTATCCGTAGATGGAGCCAACAAGGATTTCAATACAGAGGTAAGTCTGACAGACCTGCTTCCGGAGAATGTGAAGCTCTCCTCCACCATGAAGGAGTCGGTGGTGGTCTATGTGACGATTCTGCCGGAGGGCAGCCAGGAGTTTATCATCAGTGTGGATGATATCAAGACCAACGGACTGGACAGTAATCTGACGGTATCCTATGATCAGACGACCATCGAGGTTCGGGTAAAATCTACCGATGGCAGTGAGGTGAATCTGGATGAATCCCAAATTACAGCATCCATAGACCTCAAGGGAAAGACAGCGGGAGATTATAATCTGCCGGTCAATGTGACTTTGCCCTCCGGTTACCAGCTGGTATCGGATATTAAGCTGAGCCTGCATTTGAAGACAAAGCCGGAAGTATCCAAATAAGCAATAGGGGAGGAATAAAACATGGTGAGCCAGACAGTCAGGGTGAAGAACCCTTCCGGGCTGCATTTGCGGCCTGCAGGCAATCTTTGCAACCTGGCCCTTCAATTTGACTCGGAGATTACCTTTGACTATCCGGAGGGCAATGCCAATGCCAAGAGTGTCCTCAGTGTGCTGGGAGCCTGCGTCAAACAAGGGGATGAGATTACCCTCATTTGCCGGGGGGAGGACGAGGAGGAAGCGCTGAAGGCTCTGGTAGAAGCCATAGAGGATGGTCTGGGAGAAGACGATCCAGAAGATATAGAAGCTGCAGGAGCTCCGGGTGACCTTGGTCAGACAGGGCGGGCAGAAGCTACAGCCAAGTCAGCAGATGAGAACCGGGGCGGAGGCCAGATATGAAAAGAAGACCGGGAAGAATGGGCAAGAGGATGGGGGAGAGCATAAGGGAGAGCACAAGGGAGAGCACAAGGGAGAGCATAGGGAAGGGGATTCTGTGGAGAAGATCCAGGAGACTGCCCCATATCCTCTCCAGGGGGATTCTGAGCCTGGCAGCTGCCCTGCTGGTTCTGGGTGGAAGGTCCCTACCCGTCTCTGCCGCTGTTGATCTGAGCGCTTCCTTCGAAGTGGAGTCCGATTCCTGGGAGAATTGGCCGGCGGGACCCCAGATTCAGGGGGATACGGCTGTGGTATTGGAACCCAATACAGGAACTATCCTCTATAGCAAGGGGATGGATGCCCCCCGCTTTCCTGCCAGCATCACCAAGATCATGACTACCCTGATCGCCCTGGAGAATTGCGATCTGAATGGTCAGGTCACCATGACAGAGACAGGAATGGCAGATGCTTTCGATGGCAGCTCCAACTGCCATCCCCAGCTGGGAGAGGTATTTACCGTGGAACAGTGTCTGCAGATGATCATGATCAAGTCCGCCAATGACGTGGCTACTCAGATGGCAGAATATACGGCGGGATCGGTGGATGCCTTTGCGGAATTGATGAATCAGAAGGCGGCAGAATTAGGCTGCCGCAATACTCATTTCTGCAATGCCTCCGGTCTGGAAAATGACAATCATTATACCAGTGCCTATGACATGGCTTTGATCATGCGGGCAGCCCTGCAAAAGGACAAGTTTCGGGAAATCATTGGGATGCAGGGTGTGACCATTCCGGCTACCAATCTGTCGGGGGAACGTTATTATGAAACTCATGTGCAGATGATGGTTCCCACCAATCCCTACTATTACGAGGGCTGTGTGGGGGGCAAGACCGGTTATACAGATATCTCCAAGAGTACCCTGGTGGTCTGTGCCCAGCGCAATGGCATGACCCTGATCGGGGTTGTCATGGGAGGCCAGGACAGCAATCTGATCTGTGACGACATGGCTGATATTCTGGATTATGGCTTTGATAATTTCTACCAGGCGGATGTGTCCAACGGCAGCTCCTTGCTGGGAGGCGGGACAGCGATACTTCCCGACTACCTGTCTACCGATTCCCTGTCTGCTACCTCTGCCCTGGGAGAGGACGGCAATGCCTATGTCTTCTATTCTCTGGGAGGACAGGCGGTGGGCAGTTCGGCTATGAACCAGACTACCTATGAGACCTACCGCCTGAAATGGGGGCTGGAGGCTTTGAGCAATCCAGGGGACAGTCAGGCTGGAGATCAGAAGGATGGGACAGGCGATTCCCAAGAGGAGACTCCTGACGCCCTGCTGCCGGATGGAGAGACAGGAGGCAAGGAGGCTTCCGCTGAGGGCCAAAAGGGATCCGGAACCAAATTAGTTCTCTACCTGGTGATGGGGCTTTTGGGTATATTGATTGTCTCTGCGGTGGCAATGATCTTTGTCAGTGCAGGAAAACAGAATAAGAGAAAGAGGCGCAAAAGATAGCTATGGAGAAGTTGATCGAGCAGATTCTGAAGTTTGGTGTCGTGGGAGGAATCTGTACAGCGGTAGATTTCGGCGTGATGATATTCCTGAAGGAGGTGGTGGGCTGCTATTATCTCTTTGCCAGTGGGGCCTCCTTCCTGATTTCCCTGATTCTGAACTACTTCCTCAGTATGCGATTTGTATTCCATGGGAAGAAGGACAGCAGCAAAATCAGGGAATTTATCATTTTTGTCATACTTAGCGTCATCGGGCTGGGACTCAACCAGCTGATCATGTGGGTGGCCGTGGACGGTGTGGGCATCTCCTATATCCTGTCCAAGGTGGGAGCTACCGGTATTGTAATGGTCTATAATTTTGTGACAAAGAAGATTTTTCTGGAAGAAAAAGAGGAGAAGCAGGAGGAAGCGCGATGAGAGTATTGGTAACAGGAGTCAAGGGACAGCTGGGACACGATGTCATGAATGAATTGGCCAAACGGGGCCATACGGGCATCGGCGTAGATATCGAGGAAATGGATATTACGGATCCTAAGGCCTGTGAGAAGGTAATCTCGGAAGTCCAGGTGGAGGCTGTCATCCACTGCGCCGCCTATACTGCCGTGGATGCCGCTGAGGACAACAAGGACCTATGTATGAAGGTGAATGCCGAGGGAACGGAGAATATTGCCAAGGTCTGCCAAAAGCTGGATCTGAAAATGATGTATATCAGCACAGACTATGTCTTCAATGGCCAGGGCACCCGCCCCTGGGAGCCGGATGATTCCAGAGAACCCCTGAATGTATATGGAGAGAGTAAATACCGAGGAGAGCTGGCAGTGACCAGCCATACCGACAAGTTCTTCATCGTCCGCATCGCCTGGGTCTTCGGGGTCAATGGCAAGAACTTCATCAAAACCATGCTGCGTCTGGGCCAGGAGCGGGGTGCCGTATCTGTGGTCAACGACCAGATCGGTTCCCCCACCTATACCTATGACCTGGCAGTTCTGCTGGTTGACATGATCCAGACCGACCAATATGGCTTCTATCATGCCACCAATGAGGGGCTTTGCAGCTGGTACGACTTCGCTGTAGAGATCTTCCGCCAGGCAGGGATGGAAGTCTCCGTAACCCCGGTAAGCTCCGACCAGTTCCCCGCCAAGGCCAAACGCCCCTCCAACAGCCGTATGAGCAAGGACAAGCTGACGGAAAAGGGCTTCCGCAGACTGCCCAGCTGGCAGGACGCCTTAGGGAGATACCTGAAGGAAATCAATGCCGCTTCCTCCGAAAAATATTGACAAAACAGGCTTGAAATCCCTTGACCTTTCCTGAGAAGTGTGATATAACGCTTTTATATTCGCTCGGAGGGCAAGTTGTTCAGGGAAACGACAGCCGGACAAGAGACAGACTGAGATGTCTGCTTCTTGTTCGGCTTTTTTCATGGGAAAAGGAGGAATGCAATATGAACTTTCTGAAGGGCAACATCAAATCGATATACTTCAAATATCTGTCGGCTGCTTTTGGCAGCGCCATGATCACATCGGTCTATTCCATCGTGGACACAGCGATGGTCGGACAGTACCACGGCCCGCAGGGAACGGCGGCACTGGCAGTCGTCGCTCCGGTCTGGAACATCATCTACAGCCTTGGCCTTTTGATGGGCATCGGCGGTAGCGTGATCTTCAGCACAAAGCGCGGCAGCAAGAGATGCGACGGAAATGAGAACCAATATTTCACGTCAGCAGTGATCGGTGCGGTGATCTTATCCCTTTTGGCATGGATTGGGGTCATGTGCTTCGAGCGCCCCATTCTGACCTTCTTCGGGGCGGATGAAGCGCTGCTTGTGATGGCGCAGGAATACATGCGTCCCATCAAATATGTGTTCCCGCTATTCTTGTTCAATCAGATGCTGGCGGCGTTTTTACGCAATGACGGCAATCCGGGACTTGCGACCCTCGGCGTGCTGTCCGGCGGTATTTTCAATGTCTTTGGCGATTATTTCTTTGTATTCACCTGCGACATGGGCATCTACGGCGCAGGTCTCGCAACCGCTATCGGCTCCGGCATTTCGTTTCTTGTGATACTGACGCACTTTTTCAGCCGCAAGAATACCCTTCGTCTGATAAAGCCCGAAAAGCTCATGCACAAGCTGCGGGAGATCACCGTCACAGGTTTTTCCACCTTCTTTATCGACGTAGCCATGGGTATCCTGACGGTGTTGTTCAACCGTCAGATCATGAAGTATCTCGGCGCAAACGCACTGGCAATCTACGGGCCCATCATTCAGATCAGCACCTTCGTCCAGTGCTGCGCGTACAGCGTCGGTCAGGCTTCTCAGCCCATCGTTTCTACAAACTTCGGTGCGGGGAAGGGTGAGCGTATCCGGGAAACGCTTCGTCTGGCGCTTTGGACAACGGTATTCTTCGGCGTGTTCTGGACAGCACTGAGCATGGCATGTCCGAATATCTACATCCGTATTTTTATGACACCCACCCCGGAGATACTGGATATGGCTCCCGCTATTGTCCGCCCCTATGCACTCTCCTTCCTGCTGCTGCCATTCAACATCTTCTCGACGTATTATTTCCAGGCGATCCTGAAACCGGAAGCTGCGTTCCTTGTTTCTGTGGCCCGGGGACTTGTCATCAGCGGCATTTTGATTATGGTTCTTCCTGCTCTGGTCAGCGCCGATGCGATCTGGTTTGCGATGCCGATCACGGAGTTGCTGGTCATGCTTTACGCCGCTTCGACAATCCGCAAGTACACAAGGGCTTTGCCGGGACCGATCGCCGACGGCGCAGGGGAAGGATGATCAGTAGGAGGATAAACCAGGAGGTCAGGGTCAATAATAGTCCTTCCCGGAAGAGGGGGGCATGGTAGGTCAGCTCTACAGTCTGGCTTCCGGCAGAGACCCGCAAGGCAGTGAAACCATAGTCGGCTCGAAGCAGCGGAGTCTCTTCCCCGTTGACGGTGGCCGTCCAGCCCTCCTCGTAGGGAATGGGAAAGAAGAGGAGACCATCCTGCCCCAGCTCTGCCTGGCAGGTCAGGCGGCTGTCGCATCCTGTATCCTCCATGGTCAGGACCGCCTCCTGGGAGGCGGAAGCTTTCCCTGCAGCAGGGCTCCCCTCCGTAGCAGAGCTTGCCTCCGCAGGCTTCCAGAATTGAAGATGGGATAGGCTTAAGCAGGTGCCTGGAGCATGGGAGGTAAAATAAAGCGCTTGGGTTCCCGCAGGCAGCTGTAGGGTCACTGAGGTAGCCTGACCGGCCGTAAGGGTGGCCATATAGGAATTCCCCTCCTCTTCCCAGCGGATTTCCACATTGACCGCCCTATCGGCTGTCAAGTCAAAGGTGACAATCCTACCGGAGGCTTCCGGATCCGTCCCTGGATTCGTCACGGAACCCGTAATGGGCTCCCCGTCTGTTGCATTTGCTGCAGGTTTTTCGGCAGCTGTGAGAGGCAGCATTTCCTGGTATTCCGACCAGGAGAAGATGCCATCTCCATCCAGGGTGATGGTGTCTGCCAGCAAATCCGAATCCACCTGCAGGCTATCGTCTGCCCTCAATGCGTAGGCAGCCAGATCCACCTGTGGCTCAGAGGCAGCCAGGTCCGTCTGGGAGTCAGGGGAAGAGGCGAGAGCTGTGATCTCTGCAGGGGAAGCAGAGCTTTCGGCCCTCTCATCATTCAAAATCATATATTGCGAGAGTAATTTTCCTGTATCCAGGGGCAGGGAGGCAGCGGCTGTCTCATAGGCCTCCGGGGACAGGGTCTGGGTGTAGAAGCTGGCGAAGGAGGTATAAGAGGTATTTTCGTAGAGATAGAGGCTCCCGAAGGATTGCAACAGGCGGTAGCCTTCCCCCTCCAGGCTGGGACTGGCGGAAACCAGATATTTCACCCCCAGCAGGGCGGCCATATGGGTATCTGTCGCAATCTGGCGGAAACTCAGGTGGGCATTGTTGATGTAATAGAGGGAGGGCAGGACCTTGTCAGCGAATTCCAGGATGTTTTTATTTTCCGTGGAATTATAGGTGCTGATGCCCCGATAATATTGCCCCAGAGAGTCCATACATTGGGAACCGGCGCTGTAGTCCTTCTCCAGCCGGTAGAAGGAGGTATCCGACTCCTCCAGCCAGGAGGTCAAGGCCTGGGTATCCTTGCCATAGAGATTTTCAAAATAAGCAGAGCCCCGTTGGATGGAATCCCGGCCGGACACAGTAGTCCAGGTATCACAGGCCAGGTTACCGGCCAGCAGGAGAGTCAGCAGAGAGACCGACAGCCTCTGAATTTTGTCTTTTTTTGTACGGGCGTAGATGAGCAGGCACCCAGCCATGCCAAGCCCCGTGATCAGGAGCACTACCGCATTGCAGAAAAAGGTAAGGGTGCTGGCCCTTTTGGCTGCGATCAGGTAGATTCCCAGGGTAAGGACGGCTGACAGGAGAAGCCCCGCCAAGCAGATGCGTCTTTCTTCCAGAATTCGATTCAAGGCCAGACCTGTCACCAGGGCGAAGAAGGGCATCAACAGAAAGGTATGGCGGGAAAAGGGATAGGAAAAGGCATTGAATACCAGGCTTCCGTCCATGATCAGCAGGGAAAAAGCCCCACCTGCCAGAGCCAAAAGAGTTACCAGCTTCTCCCGCCTTCCTCTGGGATTTCGGAAAAAATAAATAAGAAATTGCACCAGCAGGAAGACAAAGAGGGTAGAGAAGAAGAGGTTGGGAGCCTCATAATAATTCAGATAGCCGGAATAGGGGGAGGAGGCAGAGCCAATACCCTCCAGATTGGAAGATAAGAGCTTCCGGGCCAAGGTCTTGTAGTAGTCCGAGGAATAGGGGGCAAAATAATAGACCAGCTTCTCCAACAGACTCATGCCGCTGTCCAGCCGGGAGGAAACCCGGTAAACCAGGAAAAAGGAGGGCAGGAGATTCACCAGCCCCATGCCGACGCCCAGTAAAAAGGCCAGTCCCTGGCGGATCAAGCTGCGAAAGTAGAGACGGATGCTCTGGCCCTTTTGCAAAACCAGCAGGCGAAGAGCCACATAGACCGCCAGGGTCAGCAAGGCCATATAAGACAGGTAATAACTGCTGAGAACCATCAAGGCGGTAGAGACCGGAATCCAGGGAGAAAAGCGTCTTTTCCTCAAAGCCTTCTCCGTCACCATCAGGACCAGGGGCAGCCAGACCAGAATGGCGCTGAATTGATAATGCTGGCCCCATACTGTCAGAAAACCATTGAAGGCGTAGATATAGGATGCCAATATCCGGCTGGTCTGGGACAGGGAAAAGCAGGACAAAAAGCCCCAGACAGCCAAAGCCGCCAGAAGCAGGGTAAGAATATGCACATAGATCAGGCAGCCGGGCATCACCTGGGGACCCAATAGGATCCCGGGCAGATACAAAAGCCACAGAAGGGGATGAAAGAGATTCAGCTGATACATGCTGGTGCCGAACCCGTTGGTAAAATCCCAGAGAGAAAAATTCCCATTCCGGATATGATTGACGATGGAGCTGTATTGCATAATATATTGCTCCGTGGTATCCGAACCAATATCCGTGAAGAGAAAGACAGACTTGCCAAAAATATAGGGATGATAAGCGACACAGGCCGTGATCACCACCAGGAAGACCAGGAGGGTCTTGGGATGCTTTTGGGCATAGGAAGATAGCTTTTGGAAAAACATAAGATTGTAGGGTACTCCTTTCAAAATCTATTCTTGTGCAAGGCGTGGTTTCGGGACTTTAATTCCTCTCTGTACAATTCAGCTATATAGGAAGGACCATTACACCACAGCTTTGTCTTCTCGTCATATAGTGCCCTGCCCGTCTTAGAACATAGGAAATCTGTCAAGGCATCTTTTCTCTCCTTACCTGTCTCCTCAGCGATTTCTTCTGTCACCATAGTGATAAGAAGGTCTATTGTATAATTTAACCTTTCTTTTGAGATTGTTACTTCAGCCATATCTTTTCCATTCACTATTATCCCCTTTCCTTCCAGAAACTCTACGATATCATCAAGGACAGTTTCGTCACCCTCGCAATGAAAAATCCCATAACCTTTTTCTATGTATCCCAAAACATCTGCTTCTTTAAAAAGATGGATAATTTGTTCCACTGGTAAGTGCCATTGTTCTGAAGCAAGCCGAATTAATCTTGTCTGCATAAAAGTAATTTCTGCTTTCTCGCTCATTCCAAATCCTCCCCAAGTTCCAGCTCAACAAAACTGGAAGTTCCGTTCGTTTCCAACATCTACAAGGCTTTTTTGGGACATGCCTTTACACATGCAAAACACAGGATGCAATCCGTTCCGTTTTGCCGTTTCCTTGCATTGTCCGTCATATCAACATCCATCGGACAAACCTTTTTGCACTTCCCGCAGGATATGCATTTGCTGGTATCACACTTTACTCGAAAGAGTGAAAAGTAACTCATAGGCTTCATGAATATGGTAATGGGACAGATGTATTTGCAAAAGGCGCGATTATCCTTGAGGGTAAATGCGAGAAGGATACCTGCTGCGTAATAGAATACATTCCCCAGCAGAAAAGCCCAAAACAGGATCTTCTCCATATTACCTGCATGAGTCAGGAAAAGCAAGGAAACAAATACAATAGACCCTACGAAAACAAGATACCGGATCCATCCTAGCTTCCTCCGGGGCTGCTGGGGCACCTTATAGGGCAGAAAATCCAATACCATAGCGGTCCAGCAAGCATACCCGCACCAACCTCTTCCAAAAATCAGGGGTCCGAATATCTTGGCGACCGCATAATGAATCGTAGCCGCCTCGAAAACCCCGGTGAACAAATAATACCAGAAGCCCTCGATCTGCATATTCTCCCTGCAAATCAGGCCCAAATAGAGCAGCATATACAGGCCCACCAACAACTGAGTTACCCGGCGGGCATGCTTGTGCTCCCTGATAAAGAGAAGCAGGCCCAATGCGATGGACCAGCCAATATAGCTGAAATTAATCAGATAAAAGAAATTATCTTTCGTCAGCCATAGGCTAATGGCAACTGTTTCAAATATCAGTGCCATCGTAAGAGGCATGAAATATTTTTTCATCGCTATATCTCCATGAATTCTTTATCCTGCAATGCTTATCGCGTTATCTTTTACTTCATGGATTGCAGCCAGGATATCCGACCTCGTTTTTGCATCAAACAGCTTAATGAAACTTACCGGTTTATCGAAGGGGGGCTTCTGCAAATCCGCTACACTCTCCATATATCCATTCTGCTCGATGTGATGAATGATCTTATTCACAAAGGATATCTGTCTCTGATTCAACGACTGATCATTGATGAATTTCGAGAAGGCTTGCATGGCTGCCTCATGATCCAATTTTGCGATTTTGCGAACCAGCAAGCCAAATGGTGTATCCCCAAACTCTCTCTGATAATCTTCCCTACTTCCCAGTTCCCTGGTCAGCACTCGCTCAAGCTCCTTGTAATCACCTTCAGAAAGCCTAATGTTATGGGTAAGCTTATGGATGGCTAAGGTATCGCCGTGTTCCCCAATATACCGGTTCACCTTGTCCCGGTAATCCTCAAAATCATAGGCCGGATCCAGTTCTTCGCCTTCTGTTTGATTGATAATTGGATCCGTAATCCGGGTGATGATCGGTTTCCTGTTAGGATCCAGATCCAGGAACTTCAATAACTCACGTAACGCTGCACGAACCTTCTCGAAAAGCAGAACATCATTTGCCCTCCAGAATTCCTCTGTGTTAATTTCCTTGATGATGGGCAGTTTTTCCTTGACCTGAGGAATGCTTCCCTTTCTCTCCAGCAAGGCAGCAATATCGCAAAGTTGTTTTTTGGCAGGTTGGAAGGCTGGCATCTGCTCCATAGAAGCCAGCATCAGGCCATACATAAAATTGTCAAACCGTTTTGCTAATTCATCGGCATCGTCCGATCTGACGATCGGAGCAATGTGCTGCAAAAGTTCTCTCTTATCCCCCTCGCTGATAGAATCAAATGCAGCTTCCTTCTTGTATTTTTCCACATACTGTAATCTCAGCTTTACAGAAATGAGTTCTGGATTCAGAGCTACCACCTGTGAATGACAGGTCTTTATCAGCTCCCCTCTCCAAGCTTGATAATCTCCTCCGGCATAAGCTGCTTCCTGCAGAAGAGAGATGAGCTTTATCCGCTTGCCAAAGATATTCTCGCTGAGTGTCTTAACTTCTCTCGATTCAAAACCCTCCTTGTGCTCACGAAAATATTCAAAGTTTCCACAGTAATCAAATATCAGGAACCGCCTTTTGTCTGTGTATTCCCCCTCCACCTGATCCAGGCAGGTAAGCCCCTGACACAGACGCGTACCTCTGCCGATCATCTGCCAGAACTTAGCCTTTGATCGTACCTTCTTAAAGAAGACAAGATTCACGCATTGCGGAACATCAATACCGGTATCCATCATATCGACTGACACAGCGATGTATGGCGGCTTGTCCTCCCTCTTGAAATCATCAATGATCGTCTGAGCATAGGTATCCTCACAGATAACCCGCTGAGCAAAGGTGCCTTTGTATTGTGGATAGAGCTGATTGAAACGCTTCAATATAAATTCTGCGTGACGCTTATTCTGAGCGAAAATGATGGTTTTGCCAATACGATCTCCGCCTGCCACCTGAATTCCACGATCCATCAGATCTTGAAGCACCGTGTCTACCGTCATTTCGTTGAAAATAAATCGATTCATTGCAGCTGAGGGAATGAAGGCAGGAAGCACCCCATCCTCTGTGAAGTCATCTTCGTAACGCTCTTTATCTTCCGGAGACAGATCATCATAAGTGATTCCTTCCTCCAGGAACTTTGTATGCACCTCATAATTGTAGTAGGGAACCAGCACATGATCCTGGTAGACAGCTGTCTCATAGTCATAAGCATAAGTCGGCACACCGTGTTCCATTTCAAAGAAATCATAAGTATTGCGATCCACATCGGTTTTCGGTGTCGCCGTCAGGCCAACCATGATGGCATCAAAATACTCAAAGATGACCCTATATTTTTTGAAGATACTTCTATGGCTTTCATCAATGATGATCAGATCAAAATGGGCCGGAGTAAATAAGCGGACTCCATCTTTGCTCTTGGTATCATCAATGGCATTTAATATAGTCGGATAGGTGGAGAATACAATCCTCGCATTCCGGTCATCCTTATTTGTGCATAGATTACACAAAGACATATCCGGCAGATAATTCTTAAAGTCATCCTTAGCCTGCTTTACCAGGGCAGTACGATCTGCCAAAAACAGAATATTCGTCACATACTTTCCGCGGCTAAGAACATCCGTCAGACTGGAAGCGGTTCTTGTCTTGCCGGTTCCTGTCGCCATCACCAGAAGATGCTTTCTAAATCCGAGCTCTACTTGCTCACATACCGCACGGATGGCTTCCTTCTGGTAATAACGATCTGTAATCTTATCATCGATTTCAATAGTCATCAGATCCATTTTCTCAGAACGACGATTCATCAGCTTCTGCAGATCATCTTTGCTGAAAATGCCGCTCACCGGTCTCTGGGGCGCGGAAAGATCATCCCAGAAATAAGTCTCGAATCCATTTGTGGTAAACATCATGGGTCTGCGACCAAACTTACGTTCCAGACAATTCGCATATAATACAGCCTGCTTACGTCCAATGTTCGGATCCTTGCTGGAA
>CAVJHW010000018.1:0-11750 GCA_963649395.1 Coriobacteriaceae bacterium
GTGGTGCTGGTCGTATCCAGATTCAGGGCAATCAGTTTCCCCTTGTGATTGCACTCATGCTTCCTGTTAGCCGGAATAAAACAAAGTTCTCTGGGGCTGACCTCATATTCGGTATTCCCCACCTCAATCCGCAGCCTTTCCTGCAAAGGTACTAGCACCTGCGGATATTCATGAACATGTCTGCCATAGCACTCTGCGAACTGGCTGATTTGAATATCTTGTTTCATACCCGTATCCTCCTTTCCTTCCTAATGGCGCTGTCCTGAGGCAGCAGGGACATTTGCTGAAAGCAGGGAAGAGCATGTCTCGTATCCGTAAGAAACATGCCCTCCCCCTCGCGATTACTCCATGGGCCTACTGTGAAAGCCCCGACAAGCAGCCGACTTTCATTTGTGGTGGCGCGGCGCTAGCCGCCATGGGTATTTATTTTGCAGTGTAAATGCCATCATTCAGATACTGATGCAGCTGCTCGTCATTCATATGATCAATATCCAGATATTCCAGAGTATACTTGCTTCCGGCAATCAGGTCTCTCTTAATCATAACATTAGCAAGGTAGATCATGCAATCAACAGTAGGGGTCGGAACGTTGTATTTCTTACCCAGCTGCTGGATCAGGAAGCATCCTACCGGAACATCCTCTGTGATGTAACGGTTCTCCAGATCGAAGGGACCATCGCCATAGAAGTTCTCATATTTCTCCTCGAAGGGAACTGCGAAGTCCGGTCCCATGTATTCCTTTCCATACATGGTAGTTCTGGAGAAGAAGTCCTCATAATTAACAGTACACAGACCTACGTTCATGGCCTTAGCCAGAGCCTTCTCTTCCTCCCAGAAGACAGCCTGTACCTCTGCGATAGCCGGGCAAAGAGCAAATCCATACAGAGAATAGTTCTTCTTGTCCTGACCCAATACTGTATCAAAGTTCTGCATTACAGCAGCACCCAGAACGGT
Organism: Coriobacteriaceae bacterium; assembly: GCA_963649395.1. Taxonomy (GTDB): domain Bacteria; phylum Bacillota; class Clostridia; order Lachnospirales; family Lachnospiraceae; genus Scatomonas. The sequence continues at coordinate 955 of CAVJHW010000018.1, forward strand.
TCCGGGAACATGGATAACCGGATTCACGTTAGACAGGTTAATATCAATGACAGTATTGCCCTTTACAAAGCCGTCGCCGGTGCGGATGGCATCCAGAGCAGGAATGTAGTTAGCGGACTCGATAAAGGCATCGGTATCCTTCATAGGAAGAGCTGCGCCACGGATGGTGGTGATTCTGTCTTCTACCTTGCACTCGTTGGTAGTAACGCCGCCTCTCTTCACGATACGAACGCCGTAGGGAGCGGTATACCATGCTCCAACAATGACCTTCTTATCGAAGTTCATCTCTCTCATCAGCTTTCTGCAGACAAAGGTACCGCAGTTATCCGGGAAGATATGGATAACCTGACCATCCTCCAGCAGGGGAATCAGCTGACGGAAGATGTCCTCATGAGCCATGGCAACCGTAGCGATGATGATGATACCGGCACCCTTTACAGCTGCTGCCATATCTGTGGTAGCCATCTCTACATATCCTACGCCTCTGCGCTCAAAGCCATAATAGCTGAACTGATTGCCGCTAAGCTTGATACCTGTCCTATCGATGTTGCGGAAGTTCAGCTCTGCAAATCTTGGAGCATCCCACAGTCTTACCTTCTTGCCTGCCAAGGCACAGTCACCGGCCATTGTCTTACCAACTCCGCCGCCGCCCAGAATTGCGATTGGCTTGTCCTGCAAATAACTCATATCCATGATTCCTTACCTCCTTATGGTAACTAGAAAATTACATTGACTTCAAGTCGTTGACTCTCAGTCACCGTGTTGAGGCCATTATAGCTCATCCTTTTGCCTTTGTAAATACGTGATAGCAAAAAATTGAACGGTATTCAATTTTTTGTAAAACCTACACAGAAAACCTTCCCCGGAACTGTTCACAATTCACAGAATTGATGTTTCCTCCTGTGAAACCCAGGAAAACTGTCTTGAACTTTGAAAAAGAATCCGTTATACTTGGTCATAGTTTTTTAGACAAAGAGCGGAAAGAGGAAGGCAAAATTATGGCTAATCACACCCAGAGCGCAATCGCTTACCAACAAATATCCGATATGATCTTCCATATGGAATTGATGCCCGGCACACGGATCTCCGAGCTTCAGCTTTCCTCCAAATTGGAAATCAGCCGCACCCCCATCCACGATGCTCTTCTTCGCCTTTCCTCAGAGGGATTGGTGAAGATGGAGGATAAGAAGAGTGCCGTTGTTCGCTGCTTTGATGACAATGAGATTCGAGAGATCGGCACCCTGCGTCTGTCCCAGGATATCCTGTCTGCCCAACTGGCTTCCTATTACGGAAGTGCCTCGGACTTTGACCGCCTACGTCAGATGGCTTTGATCTGTGAGGAGGCTGCAGCCAAGGGGGACATCTACAAGCGGATCACGGCTGACAGCGACTTTCATCTGGAGATTGCCCGAATATCCGGCAATTCCTTTCTTCTGAATCAGCAGGCTTCCCTTTATCGCCAGATTCATCTGATCCAAATCTGCAAATATACCGATATCGAGTCCAGCCTGCTCCAGATACACCATCACGAGCCTCTGATCTCTGCCATCAGCAAGGGGGATCTGGCCGAGGTCACCCGGCTGATCTGCTCCCATATCAGCGGCTTCTACTGCCTGGATTCCTACGTTCTAAGATGCTTTGGTTTCTCTCAAGAACAGACAAATTGACCTATTTTTGTGTATAGAGGAGGTAATGATTATGGCACTTTCCACTGAAGCAGCTTCATCCTGCCAGCAGACTCTGACGTCCCGTCAGCAGCTGGCTCTGGAAACCAAGGATAAGATCTATCAGGCTGCCATCCGAGTGATTAATCAAAAGGGTTATGACCATGTCAGCATTGAGGACATCACCACAGAGGCTAATGTAGCCAAGGGGAGCTTCTACACCCACTTCACCAGCAAGGCGGATATCATCTTCTATAATGTGCAGAAGTCTGACTGCCTGTATGAGGCTGCCTACCGCAAGGCAGTTGCTGACCAGACCGAATTCGTCCCCCTGCTGATGGAATTCATTCATCTCTCTTATACAGAGAACGAGAAACGGGGGAAGGGAATCATCCGAGCCAATATTTCCAACTATTTCTCCTTTCCCGACTACGATTTCTATAACAAGGATCGTACCCTCCTGCGCTGCCTGGGAAGAATTGTAGACTTCGGCAAAAAGGAGGGGGCTCTGGAAGCCTCGGTTTCCACCGACCTCTATGTGGAGGAGCTCCTATCCACTATGATTGGAGCAGAGGTTCTCTGGTGTTATGACGATACCGGCCGCTCCTTGGTGGACCTGCTGGACAATGCCTTTCACCTCGCCACCAAAGGCATGATGACCCGATGTTAACTGTCAGCGCTGTTTCAGGCAGAAAAACTGCCAAAAACAGCGCTCTTTTTTTGTCTCTTTTTACAGATATATTCCCCTTGACTTTTCTTCCTGCCCGAATTATACTGAACTCAAAACATAGAAATTGCATGCAGTTTTATCAAATTAAATGCATAACACTTTTGATTTTCTGCAGATGTTTTAGGAGGAGGTAACGATATGTCCAAGCACATTGAAATTATGGACGGAAATCAAGCGGCCGCTTATATTTCTTATGCCTTTACTGAGGTGGCCGGCATTTTCCCCATCACCCCATCCTCTCCCATGGCGGAGCATGTGGATGAATGGGCAGCCAACGGCAAGAAGAATCTCTTCGGACAGCCGGTTCGCGTCGTAGAGATGCAGTCAGAAGGTGGTGCGGCCGGTACAGTTCACGGCTCTTTGCAGGCCGGTGCCCTTACCACTACTTATACAGCTTCGCAGGGTCTCTTGCTGATGATCCCCAATATGTACAAGATCGCAGGCGAGATGCTGCCGGGTGTATTTCATGTATCCGCCCGTACCCTGTCTGCCCATGCCCTGTCTATCTTCGGAGATCACTCTGACGTAATGGCAGTGAGGAATACCGGCTTTGCCATGCTGGCCTCTTCTTCTCCCCAGGAAGTGATGGATCTGGGAGCCGTGGCCCATCTGGCAGCCATTCACAACCGCATGGCCTTCTTGCATTTCTTTGATGGTTTCCGGACCTCCCATGAGATCCAGAAGATTGATGCCCTAGATTATGAGGATCTGCGGCCCTTAGTGGATATGGATGCCCTCAAGGCCTTCCGCCAGCATTCTCTGAATCCGGAACACCCCTGCACCAGAGGTACTACTGTGAATCCGGACATCTTCTTCCAGTGCCGTGAGGCCTGCAATCAGAAGGTTTCTGCTATCCCGGAGACCGTAGAGCACTATATGCAGGAGATCAACAAGCTGACAGGCCGTGACTATCATCTCTTCGAGTATTATGGAGCACCGGATGCGGAACGGGTGATTATCCTTATGGGCTCCGCTGCCGAGACTGCCAAGGAAACCGTGGATTACCTGACTGCTCAGGGGGAAAAGGTAGGATTGATCAATGTTCATCTGTATCGTCCCTTCTCCGCCCAGCACTTCCTGAAGGCTATGCCGGCAACTGCTAAGAAGATTGCTGTCCTGGATCGCACCAAGGAGCCCGGAGCTATGGGCGAGCCCCTGTATCAGGATATTTGTTCTATTTACAAGGAGAACGGCTCCTCCATCCAGATTGTAGGCGGACGTTATGGACTGAGCTCCAAGGATACCACCCCCGGACAGATTCTGGCTGTTTATGAGAATCTGAAGGAAGAGCAGCCCAAGAATGATTTTACCATCGGTATTGTAGATGATGTGACCTTTACTTCTCTGCCCCTTGCCAAAGAGATCGAGACTTCTCCGGAGGGACAGACCAGTGCAGAATTCTGGGGCATGGGTTCTGACGGAACCGTAGGTGCCAACAAGAACTCCATCAAGATCATCGGTCATGCTACAGACCTGTATTGTCAGGCTTATTTTGTATATGATTCCAAGAAATCCGGCGGCTTGACCCAGTCTCACCTGCGTTTCGGTAAGAACCCCATTCGTTCTCCTTACCTGATTTCCGCAGCTGACTTCGTCGCCTGCCACAATCCTTCCTATGTCACCCGTTATGATATGGTGAAAAACCTGAAGGAAGGCGGTGTTTTCCTGCTGAACTGTAGCTGGGATCTGGAGGGACTGGAAAAGCACCTGCCTGCTTCCATGAAGCGCCAGCTGGCAGCCAAGCATGCTCAGCTCTATACCATCGATGCCATCCGTATCGCTGAGGAACTGGGGCTGCGCAACCGGACCAATACCATCCTGCAGGCTTCCTTCTTCACCCTGGCCAAGGTAATTCCTCTGGAGCAGGCTGTGACCGAGATGAAGGATGCTATCTACAAGACCTACTTTAAGAAAAAAGGCCAGAAGGTGGTAGACATGAACAATGCCTCCATCGAGCATGGCATTAACGAGCTAAATAAGATTGAGATTCCGGACAGCTGGCTGGAGGCTAAGGATATGACCGTCAGCAAGAAGCTGCCGCCCTTTATCCAGGATGTGGTCTTCCCCATGAATTCCCAGGAGGGAGATGCCCTGCCGGTATCCACCATGGTGAAGTATGGTCTGGAGGATGGAACCTGGCCTGCCGGTACCACCAAGTACGAGAAGCGCGGAGCCGCCGTTATGGTTCCGGAATGGAATATGGATGCTTGTATCCAGTGCAACCAGTGCTCTTTGGTATGTCCTCACGCAGCTATCCGTCCCTTCCTTCTGACCTCTCAGGAGCAGGAAGCAGCACCCCAGGGCTTTGCTACCACTAAGACCAAGGGCAAGGGACTGGAGTCCTATAGCTTCCGGATGCAGGTATCTCCCTATGACTGTACCGGCTGTGGAAGCTGTGCTAACGTATGTCCTGCCAAGGGTGCTCTGACCATGCAACCCCTGGCCAGCCAGCTGAATCAGGCTGAGAACTGGGAGTATGCGGTGGAGGAGATCAGCATCAAGAAGGATGCGGTCAACAGCAAGACCATCAAGAATTCCCAGTTTGCCAAGCCTTATTTCGAGTTCTCCGGTGCCTGCGCAGGCTGTGGCGAGACTCCCTATATCAAGCTGGTGACCCAGCTCTTCGGAGATCGCATGTATATTGCCAATGCCTCCGGTTGTTCCTCCGCATATGGCGGATCTACCCCGGCATCTCCCTATTGCACCGATAAGAAGGGCTTTGGTCCGGCCTGGGCTATGTCCTTATTTGAAGATAATGCCGAATATGCCTATGGCTATCTGTTGGGACAGGAGGCTGTCCGCAGCCAGCTGGTACTCAAGGTCAATGCCCTGGCGGAGAAGAATATTGCCTCTGAGGCCTGCGCCGCTTATCTGAAGGATCGGGACAATGCCGAGGTCAGCCGTCAGGTAAGTGATGCCCTCTTAGATGCTATCGCTTCTGAGGACTGCGAAGAGGCAGCCTTCATCCGTCAGAACAAGGAATTCCTGGCTAAGAAGAGTGTATGGGCCTTCGGTGGAGATGGCTGGGCTTACGATATCGGATATGGCGGCCTGGATCATGTGCTGGCCTCCGGCAAGGATATCAACGTTCTGGTTCTGGATACTGAGGTTTACTCCAACACAGGCGGACAGTCTTCCAAGTCCACCGGTACCGGCGCTATCGCTAAGTTCGCGGCAGAGGGCAAATCCGTCCGCAAGAAGGACCTGGGCAGAATGGCCATGACCTACGGCTATGTCTATGTCGCTCAAGTTGCCCTGGGGGCCAACGCGGCCCAGACTCTGAAAGCCATTCGAGAAGCAGAAGCCTATCCGGGTCCCTCTTTGGTGATCTGCTACTGTCCCTGCATCGAGCACGGCATGAAGGCCAGCATGGGATTGAGCATTGAGGAGGAGAAGAAGGCGGTAGAAGCAGGTTATTGGCACCTCTATCGCTACAATCCGGAAGCGAAAGAGAAGGGAGAGAATCCCTTTACACTGGATTCCAAGGATCCCACCGGTGACTTCCAGCAGTTCCTCCAGGGCGAGAATCGCTACGCTTCCCTTCGTCTTGCCTTCCCGGATCGAGCAGAGGCTCTGTATGCCAAGGCTGAGAAGGATGCCCAGGAGCGCTTGATGACCTACAAGAATCTGGCTGAGAACGCTAATTGATGCTCTAAAAGATCAGCTTATGCGGCTGCCAAGGCAGCCGCACCCCCTCAATAAGGAGAGATATTATGGCACTTATGACAGGAGAAGAATATATCGAAAGCCTGCGGAAACTGAATACCCGCGTATATATGTTTGGTGAGAAGATCGAGAACTGGGTAGACCATCCCCTGGTTCGCCCCTCTATCAACAGCATCAAGATGACCTATGATCTGGCGCAGGATCCCCAATATCAGGATCTGATGACCGCCACCTCCAGCCTCACCGGCAAAACCATTAACCGTTTCAACCACCTCCATCAGTCCACAGAGGATCTGGTAAAAAAGGTGAAGATGCAGCGTCTTTGCGGGCAGAAGACGGCTTCCTGTTTCCAGCGCTGCGTCGGCATGGATTCCTTTAATGCGGTTTTCTCTACCACCTATGAGGTAGATGAAGCCCACGGAACCCATTATCATGAGAATTTCAAGAAGTTCCTGACCATGGTGCAGGACCAGGATCTGGTAGTAGACGGAGCCATGACTGACCCCAAGGGCGACCGTGCCAAGGCCCCCCATGCCCAGACTGATCCGGATATGTATGTACATGTAGTAAAGCAGACAGAAGATGGCATTGTAGTTCGGGGTGCCAAGGTGCATCAGACCGGTTCCATCAATTCCCATTGGCATCTGATCATGCCTACCGTAGCCATGCGGGAGGAGGATAAGGAATATGCCGTATCCTTTGCCTGCCCCAGCGACGCCGAGGGTGTCTATATGATCTACGGACGTCAGTCCTGCGATACCCGGAAGCTGGAGGGCGGCTGCATCGATGTAGGAAATGAGCAGTTCGGCGGCCAGGAAGCCCTGGTTGTCCTGGATGATGTCTTCATCCCCAATGAATATATCTTCATGAATGGGGAATATGAGTTCGCCGGTATGCTGGTAGAGCGTTTTGCCGGCTATCACCGTCAGAGCTATGGCGGCTGTAAGGTTGGTGTAGGTGATGTAGTCATTGGAGCTGCCGCTCTGGCTGCAGAATATAATGGGGTAGAGAAGGCCTCCCATATCAAGGATAAGTTGATTGAGATGACCCATCTCAATGAGACCCTCTTCTCCTGCGGAGTTGCCTGCTCCTGTGAAGGCTGCCCCACCAAAGCCGGCAATTACCAGATCAATCTTCTGCTGGCCAATGTATGTAAGCAAAATGTAACCCGTATGCCTTACGAAATCGTTCGTCTGGCGGAGGATATCGCAGGTGGTTTGATGGTTACCATGCCCTCAGAGAAGGATTTCAAGTCTGCCACCGTCGTTGGACGCAATGGGGAAACCATCGGTGACGTATGTAATAAGTATTTTGCCGCCCATGATGACGTTCCCACCGAAGACCGTCAGCGTGTTCTGCGCTTCCTGGAAAATATTTGTCTGGGAGCTGCTGCAGTAGGCTATCGGACAGAGTCCATGCACGGCGCCGGTTCTCCCCAGGCTCAGAGAATTATGATCTCTCGCCAGGGTAATATCCAGGGCAAGAAAGCACTGGCCAAGAAAATCGCCGGAATTTCCGATAAGTAAACCTGACCCGGCATACGGTTAAGACTAGCCGGGGAAAAAGCAAACATTTTACCGTTTATTGTTATATAATTATCCTATCAGGAAAATTTTCCTGAAACGACACAACTTAAGTAAGTGCCCAGGCATCTTTGCTCTTACTTTAAAATTCTATATTTTGTTCTGCCGGAAAAATGCATATTTTCGCCATGTTTTAGTATGATTTTAGTATATCATTCATTTGGTTCCTCATCCAAAGGGGGTTGCAGTTTTCTTTCTTCATCCGGCAGCGCAACTGCAACCCTCAGAATAAAGTCCCCTTTTTATTTGGCTGTGGATCCCTTTTCGTGTAGAATCCTTTTTGGCTGCTTGTGCAGCCCTCTTATATACATAATTGAAGGAAGAAAAAGAAAGCGAGGAAACAGTCTATGAACGTTGACAAGAACAGATCCCTCAGATTGGGTATGCACACCTATACCCTTCACTTTTTTGGTTTCGGCGAAAGCTGGGGCTTTGGCAAGGATTACTATTTCGATCAAGTCATGTCTCTCTATGAATTGATGGATCTTGCCGAGAAATGGGAATTAGACGGCCTGCAGATTACCAAGGTAGATCTTCTGGCTACCGGAGCAGCCGACCCCTTTTCCACAGACAACCTGCATAAGGTGGCAGAGGCGGCCAAGCAGCACGGTCTCTTCCTGGAATTCAACTCTTCTTTTCAGGCTGGAAGTGACTCCAGGGTCAATTGCACGGTGGCGGAAGCTCTTCGTATCGGTCATGACCTGGATGCAGAGCTGGTCAAGTTCAGTCTGGACATTCGCCGTCCCCGAGAGTTATACGGTTCCTGCATGCATCCTGCGGTGATGCGTCAGATGGCAGACCGCTACGAGGAATTCAAGGCCTGCATCCCGGATATCGACAAGTATGGCATGAAGATTGCCATTGAAAATCATACCGATACCTTTGCCGCCGAGATTCTCTGGATCGTAGACAAGCTCAACCATCCTCTCATCGGCACCTGTGTCGATACCATGAACCCCCTCCAGGTCATTGAGAATCCCTACGATGTCATGGAAGCCATGCTTCCCCAGGCCAACTGCATCCATTTCAGCGATGATGTCATTGTAGTAGATCCTCTGGGTGTCCATGATGTGGGCGCTGCCCATGGGCAGGGCTCCATGGACTGTCCCCTGATGGTTCGTCAGATTCTGGAGAAATCCACCCTGGACAAGGTAATTATGGAAAACGAGATTGCTTTCACCCGCCTGGACGAGCCCATTGAGGAGGCCAGGGCCAGAGAAATGAAAGCCTTCGAGGACAGCATGCGTTATCTGCGCCAGGAATTGAAGCTGGGAGTCAGAAACCGAACCTGATACTCCCCAATCACCGGGAACAGAAGGGAAGAGACAAGTAGGGCCAACTATGGCCAAAGACAATCCAATACAAGCAAAAACGTTCAAAACCAACAAGGAGGACAAGATCATGTCAGCAGAAGTATCGAGAGAGCAGATGATCCACGATGCCGCCATGGAAGTGATGCGGGACACCGGCGTAGCCTTCCACAACGAAAAGGCCCTTGAGATCCTGAAGAAAAACGGAATCCGGGTAGAGGGGAAGATTGCATATTTTACCGAAGAACAGGTCATGCACTGGGTTAAAATGGCGCCAGAATCCTTTACCATCCATGCCCGCAACCCCCAGCATAATATCATTGTAGGCGGTGACCATGTGAACCCGGCTCCCACCTATGGCTGTGCCTTTATCGATGACCGGGAGGGCAACCGCCGCCCCGGCCTTCTGGAGGATTATATCAAATGCCTGAAGCTGGTACATGCGGAGGAAAGCTATCATATCAACGGCGGTATCCTGATTCAGCCCAGTGATGTGCCCCAGGAATTTGGCGCCATTGAGATGTTCTATGCCACCCTCCTGCATTCCGATAAGGCCCTGATGCTTCCCACCGGCTTCATTCAGGAAATGGATCTGATCTTGGAGGCCTGTTGTGAAGTCTTTGGCGGCAAGGAGGCCCTGATTGAAAAACCCCGGATGATCTCCCTGATCAATACAGTTTCTCCACTGACCCTGGATGAGCGTATGCTGGATTGCCTGATGCTGCTGGCAGAATATGGCCAGCCCGCTATCCTCTGCCCGGCTACCATGCTGGGAGCCACCGGTTCTCTCTCCATGGCTGGCTCTTTGGTCAGCGGCACCGCAGAGGATCTGGCAGGTATCGCTTTGGCTCAGATGGTCCGCCCCGGAACCCCTGTGGTCTTCGGCATCCAATCCACGGCAGCTGACATGAGAGGAGGCATCACCTTCGCCTGTGCCTCTCCGGAGGGAACCATCATGCAGGGTTACGCAGCCAAGATGGGGCACTTCTACGGACTTCCCTCCAGAGGAGGCGGATGCCAGACAGATGCCCCCGTCATCAACTGCCAGGCAGGTTATGAATCTATGCTGACCTTCTCCTCTGCCTACCGTCATGGCATCAATATGGTCATGGAGGCCGGCGGCGTGATGGACAGTGTCAACGCCACTGCTTTTGAGAAGATGATCGTAGACTTCGAGATTATCCGCCAGGTCATCACCGCCTTCACCCCCCTCGAGGTCAATGAGGAGACCCTGAATCTGGAGGAAATCAAGGAAATAGGCCAGGAAGGCACCTTCGTAACAGCAGATTATACCATGGAACATTTCCGAGATCTCTATACACCCAGAATCGGCACCCGCAACTCCTATGAGCCCGATTATTTCATGAAGAGCATCGACCAGGAAATGAACCGTCTTCTGACCTGGTACGAGGACCACAAGCCGGTATTGGATCCGGATATTCAAGCCAGGGTAAAAGCTGTTCTAGCCAAATCCGGAATGGATGAGAAATACTTTGCAGCTGCGGAGAATATGTAATAAGGATGAGAAGAACCCCCTCTTAGAAGGATCTCTAAGAGGGGGTTCTTCTCTTGTCCATCATCAAATACTAATCTTCACAATCATCTGACCGGCCTTTACCTGGTCTCCCTCGGATACACAGATCCTTTCCACAGTTCCGGAGGCCGTAGCCAAAAGGTTGGTCTCCATCTTCATGGCTTCGATCATGGCTACCGGCTGTCCTTCTTCTACCTGCTCTCCTTCTTTGACAAAGACCTTAACGATATTACCGGGAATATTGGCTCCTACCTCTCCCGGCTGGTCCGCATTGGCATAGAGGACGGCATTCTGGGCATGGACCGTTAC
>CAVJHW010000018.1:11760-27681 GCA_963649395.1 Coriobacteriaceae bacterium
CCTCTCTCTCCCCCTCGTCATTGACAGGTCTTACCTCGCAGAGACGAACCATCATGAAGTTGCCTTCTCCCAGCTTCACCTCACAAGTTTCACCCTCTGCCAGACCATGGAAGAAGATATCCGAACCCATATAGCGGAAGCTTCCCTTTTGCTTCTGCTCCTTGGAATAATCCTCAAATACCTTGGGATAGAGGGCATAACTGATGACCTCTCTCTCATTCCCTTCCAGCCCCAGTTCCTTCTGCAGGTAAACCCGTATTTGCTCAAAATTCTCAGGCTCCAGCAGCTCTCCCGGACGTACCGTCACAGGGGGACGATCCTTCAAAACCAGCTTCTGCAGTCTCTCCGGGAATCCTCCCTCAGGCTGTCCCATCATTCCCTCGAAATAGGAAACAATGGAATCCGGAAAGTCAAGTCCTGCCCCCTTCTCATAGATATTCTCCGGAGTCAGATCATTCTGTACCATGAAGATAGCCATATCACCTACTGCCTTGGAGGTCGGAGTCACCTTGACGATGTCTCCCAGCATCTCGTTGACCGTCTTATACATCTCCTTCACCTCTTCAAAGCGATGACCCAGCCCAAAGCTGGCCACCTGAGGCTTCAGGTTGGAATATTGACCTCCGGGGATCTCGTATTTGTAGATCTCGGCGGTAGATGTCACCAATTCTGATTCGAAGCCTGCATAAACCGGCCGCACATCCTGCCAATAATCTGAGATAGCCTGGAGACCATCCATGTCCAGCTGGGTATCCCGACGGCTGTTCTTCAAGGCAGCCGCCACAGAATTCAAGGCCGGCTGGGAGGTAAGACCACTCATGGAATTAAAGGCTGCATCCACAATATCTACCCCTGCCTGGGCTGCCATAAGCACAGTGGCCACTCCATTTCCCGAGGTGTCATGGGTATGGAGGTGAATAGGAATGCCGATTTCCTGCTTAAGGGTACCGATCAGTCTTGCCGCTGCCATGGGCTTCAGCAAGCCGGACATATCCTTAATGCCCAAAATATGGGTGCCCCTGCGCTCCAGCTCCCGAGCCATACGCACATAGTACTTGAGATTATACTTCTCCTTGGTCTCATCCAGAATATCACCGGTATAGCAGATGCAGGCCTCCGCCAGCTTGCCCTGATTCAGGGTTTCGTCCAGAGCCACCTCCATGCCGGGAATCCAGTTGAGGGAATCAAAAATACGGAAGACATCAATACCGGATCCCGCTGCCTGACGGACAAATTCCCGAATGACATTATCCGGATAATTTTTGTATCCTACTCCGTTGGCTCCCCGGATCAGCATCTGGAAGAGGATGTTGGGAATCTTCTCCCGCAAAGTATCCAGACGCTCCCAGGGGGATTCTCCCAGGAATCGGTAAGCTGTATCGAAGGTAGCTCCGCCCCACATTTCCAGGGAAAAGAGATCCTTGCCATAGACCGACACTGCCGGGGCAATCTTCTCCATATCCACCGTTCTCATGCGGGTAGCCATCAAAGACTGCTGGGCATCTCGCATGGTAGTATCCGTAAGCAAAAGCCTCTCCTGGTTCAGGATCCAATGAGAGAATTTATCCGGGCCGATCTCCTCCAGCTTCTGGCGAGTGCCCGTAAGCCCCTGGAGCTCCTCCTTGCTAAAGCGGGGGAATATGGGAACATTGAAGAGAGGCTTCCGACCCTTGGTCTGGTTCACATATTTATCCCCCAGGAAGTTGATAATCTTCAGCTCCTGGTCCTCCACTCGGCCGATCTCCATCAGCTCCGGATTCCTGGCCAGGAAGCCGGTATCGCATTTTCCTTCCGCGAATTCCGGGTGATTCAATACATTGAGCAGGAAGGGAAGATTGGTCTCCACCCCCTTCACCTGGGTCTCCTTCAAGGCCCGCAGGGCCTTCCTCCGGGTATCCTCAAAGCTTCTGCCATAGGCCACCACCTTGGTCAGGAGGCTGTCATAGAAGGGAGTAATCTCCGCTCCCGGAAAAGCATTGCCCCCGTCCAGCCGGATCCCGGGGCCTCCCGGTCCCCGATAGGCTTCAATAATGCCGGTATCCGGCATAAAATCATTGGCAGGATTCTCGGTGGTAATTCTACATTGAATGGCATGACCTGACAGGCGAATGTCCTTCTGACTGCGAATACCGATCTGGGGAGAATCCAGAGAATAGCCCTGGGCAATCAGGATCTGGGCCTGCACGATATCAATGCCCGTCACCTGCTCAGATACCGTATGCTCCACCTGGATCCGGGGATTCATCTCTATAAAATAATGATTTCCGTGCTTATCCACCAGGAATTCCACCGTTCCCGCACTCTGGTAGCCCACACTTCCTGCAATCTTCAAGGCGTCATTGCAAATCTTCTCCCGCTGGGCCTTAGTCAGACAGAGGGAGGGGGTAAACTCGATCACCTTCTGGTGACGGCGCTGGATGGAGCAATCCCTCTCATACAAATGAACCAGATTGCCCTCCTGGTCTCCCAGAATCTGCACCTCAATGTGCTTGGGATTCTCAATATACTTCTCAATGAAAATGTCGTCAATCCCAAAGGCCTTGGCCGCCTCACTTCTGGCGCTGCGGAATTGGGGCAGGAGCTCCTCCTCCTTCTGGACAATCCGCATGCCTCGGCCGCCGCCGCCGGCTGCCGCCTTGAGCATCACCGGGTAGCCGCACAGAGCTGCATACTCCAATGCTTCCTCTTCGGTCTGAATGACCTTCTCTACGCCGGGAATGGTAGGAACCCCAGCCTCATGAGCCAATACCTTGGCCTTCACCTTGTCACCCAGCCGATCCATCATATCCGCAGTGGGCCCGATGAAGGCGATGCCCGCTGCCTGACAGGTTCTGGCAAAGTCAGAATTCTCCGCCAGAAAACCATACCCCGGATGGATGGCATCCACGCCCTTGGCCTTGGCCAGGGCAATGATCTCGTCAATCCCCAGATAGGCTCCTACCGGTGATTTTCCCTTGCCGATACGATAAGCCTCATCAGCCTGGGAACGGAAGAGGGTATTCTTATCCTCCTCCGAATAAACGGCCACAGCCCGGATTCCCAATTCATGGCAGGCCCGGAAGATTCGAATTGCAATCTCCCCCCGATTGGCTGCCAACACTCTTTTGAATTTCCTTACCTTCTCCATAAACCCTCCCATCTTGTCTTTGTAAATCCCATGACTGCTAAAGCAGCTATCACCATAAATGAATTTTAGCCGCCCTTCACTTGCATCTCGCCGCAGTCACTGCTGACATGCACCCTTCGAGCCATCTCCTTGATGGCCCATATCAGTGCGTCCATCCAATACATATTTCAACCATACCATAGTATAAGGAATCCCACAAGGCTTTTCTTCCCTGCAAGTTCCCCCTTTTTTACCTTCATACAGGTCTTTCTTATCCCACTTTCTTTTTGCTCAGATCCTATTTGCACGGGCTTCTTCTCTGCACATTCCTTCGCCCCTGGCCCTGCTTCTCTCTGGACCTGCCTCTCCTCTGGGCCTCTCCTCTGGGCCTCTCCTCTGCCTTTCTCAGGATTCCTTCTCCCGCATACGATCCAGGCCTATCCTTTTTCTCCACCGGCCAAACTTATAATACAAGACCATACTCAGTCCTGTTGTGACCCAGGTTATAGGGAAGACCAGGGCTACCTGGTTCAAGGTATGTACATAGCACATAAGGATCCGCAGGACAATCAGACGGACGCCGCACATATTCAAAATGGTGATCAGCATGGGACCAAAGCTTTCCCCCGATCCTCGAAGGGCCCCTGCCAGCACCTCCACAAAGCCATAGAGAAAATACAACCAATAGGTAGTTCTTCCTGTCTTAACCGCCAAAGCCACCACATCCGGATCGGTAGCAAAGAGCCGAAAGAGCCAGGGGGCCAGGATCACGGCCAAAGCGCCCACCACTATCATAATCCCGATATCCATCAACAAGGCGATTCTTGTACTCTGTTCCGCCCTCTTCACCTGTCCAGCCCCTATATTCTGACCCACATACATGGTATTCGCCTGTCCCACCGCCCATTGGGGATAATAAAGCATGCCTTCCACCTTAGTATAAGCCGCATAGGCAGCCATACTATTTACCCCCAGGAGATTAATCTGGGACTGCAGCATGAGGTTAGCAAAAGAAATCAGCATAGACTGTATCGCGGCCGGTATGCCAATCTTCAAGATCCGCCCGGCAATGGCAGGCTGCAGCCCTATCTGACTTAGACGAAGCCGATAGTTCTCTGGCAGATGCCAAAGACAGCGTATGGAACACAGAGCAGCCAGAAGCTGGGAGAGGACTGTAGCCAGAGCAGCTCCCACCACCCCCATTTGAAAGGTTCCAATCAAAAGGGCATCCAATAGAATATTGGCTCCGCAGCCAATCAACTGGTAGATCATAGGCCGTCTGGAATCCCCCAAAGCCCTTAGGATACCGGCACTGACATTGTAGCTGATGACGGTAAAAATCCCCAGGAAATAGGTTCTCATATACTCCTGGGCCATGGTCTCCACCTGGCCGCTCACATTCATCAAGGACAAGAGTCCGGGAGTGGCAAACCAAAAGATCGCCGCCACCAAAATTACCCCCACTACAGTGAGCCAGGCCGCCGTATGGATGGTCTGGCTCACCTTCTTCTCCTCTTTGGCACCGTAATGATGGGCAACAACCACTCCCACTCCTATGCCGATTCCGTTAAAGAAGCTGACTACACAAGCAATAAAGAGACTGGTGGAGCCTACAGCTGCCGATGCTTCTTTGCCTACCAATTGTCCCACGAACATCAAATCCACCATGTTGTAGACCTGCTGGATCAGGCTGGTTCCAAAGAGAGGAATGGCAAAGAGAAGCAAACCCTTCCAGATTTTCCCTTGTGTCAAACTGCTATTTTCCATTTCTATCCTCCGCGCTTATCGTCGAAAATGCACCCCTTTGCAACTGCCCTCCGCAAAAGGGCAGGGGACTGGCGCAGCCGCCAGGGCAAGCAAAAACCAGCTGCCGCCGGTATAAGCAATCCACCCTAGGGGGCTACTTGCGCATACCGACGGCAGCTGTCCTTTTTAAACACAACTCATACCTTGCTCAGCATCAAATCGTGTCTGTCTGCGGGAGCAACAATCGGAACATCCGAGATCTCCTCACGATTGTAGGCAGTTCCTGCCTTCTCAATACTGCAGGCATAGAGGGCAATCAGAGGCTCTGTCCCATCATTGACCATGCCATGCATACAATTGCTGGGGGCATAGAAGAGGGTTCCCGGTCTTACCTGGAAGACTTCACTGCCTCCGTACATCGTTCCAAAGCCACTGATAATGTAGAAAATCTCCGCCTGCTGGTGGAAATGGGGCGTATAACGGCAATTCGGTCTGGTGGAACACAAACCCCACCAAAACTCCTTACAGCCCTTAATCTCATCAAAGTGAGCCTGGAAAACCTGACTTCTGCTTCCCTGGGCAGCTTCCACTATGGTCCAGGGATCCGTATCCCCGGCGGTCGCCCAACGGCAGCCGGTACCAGCCGTCCCCGGGCTCATGAGATTAGAGGGACAATTGGGCTGATAGTAGGCACGAGCTACTTCCTCTGCTACCGGCTCGATCTTCAGATTCGCCTCTCCTGTCTCATTGTCTGTGGCAAAGCAATAGAGGAAACGCACGCCACGATTGCCGGAGGCCTCATAGGCTCTGGGAAGTCCGATAGGGAAGTAGTTGGAAGCGCTTGCTTCCAGCTGAAACCGCTGTCTGCCTAGACGTGCCCATACCTCTCCCTCCAGGAGATGCGTACAGCAAGCCAGGTTGGCCTTGTGAACCGGAATATCCTTGCCAGCTTCCAATTCTGCCAAACCGCAATAGAATTCTGTCTTCCCTGCCCTCTTCTCGCACAAAAGCTTCTTGATTCTAAGACCGTCCCCTACTTCTTTCCATTCCACATCGTCAATATGTGTCACAAATGCCTTTTTATCAAGGCCACGCAATTCACCCATAATACAACATCCCTTCTCCATTCAAAGCCCAGGGACCAGGTCAGCGCGATGCAGCTGACCCTTCTTCCCTGTAGTTGCAAGCTGATCCATCATGGAGATTTACATAGCAGCAGAATAAATCTCCTCTGCGATTTCCTTGGTCAGCTTCACGAAGTTTCCGTGGTTGGGAGCTCCGTGGAACATACTTCTGGCCAGCTCCGGAACATCCTCCGGCTTGCCGCCGATCTCACTGATGGTGGTAGGCAGATGCAGAATCTCCTTGATAAAGTACTGGAGACGCTCAATACCTTCCAATGCGGTTGCTTCCGGATGCTCATAATCCATCTGGCAACCCATGATGCGGGTAGCAAACATGATGAAGCGCTCCAGGCCCTGGGTCTTCATGGCATACTTCATCCAGGAGGGGGTCAGGATAGCAAGACCTGCCCCATGGGAGCAGCCATAATGGGTGGAAAGCTCATTCTCCATATGATGGGTTCCCCAATCCTGCGCACGGCCTACGCCGGTCACATTGTTATGAGAAATGGTGCCGCACCACATGAGGTTCGCCCTTGCCTCATAGCAGGAGGGATCATCCATAACTCTTCTGGACTCCTTCAGGATGGTCAGCATACAAGCCTCCAGCAGGCGATCCGTGAATTCTACTTCCTTGGTATGACTGAAATACCGCTCCAGGCAGTGAGAGAACATATCAAAGGCACCACTGGCTGTCTGATAGGGAGGCAGGGTGCAAGTCAACTCCGGATTCATAATAGAGAACTTGGGGCGAAGAACATCACCGTCTGCGCAGCGCTTATACATACCATTCTCATTGGTAACAACCGCGTCTCCGGATGCCTCGCTTCCGGTGGCAGCCAAGGTCAGAACAACGCCGATGGGCAGGGCCTTCTGAACCTGACCCTGGGTTCCGTCATAGAAATCCCAGAAATCTCCATCATAGAGAGTACCAAAAGCGATAGCCTTAGCAGAGTCAATGGCGCTTCCTCCGCCGATAGCAATCACGAAATCTACCTTCTCTTTTCTGGCCAGCTCGATTCCTTCATAAACCAGTCCGCTCAAAGGATTGGGCTTGGCACCTCCCAGCTCCACATAAGTGATTCCTTCTGCCTCCAGAGACTTCTTCACCCGATCCAGCAGACCGGAACGAACCACAGAACCACCGCCGTAGTGCAGCAGAGCTCTTGTTCCGCCATACTGTTTCACGCAGGCACCCGTCAAGGATTCCGCATCCTTACCGAACTGAAAATAGGTTGGGCTGAAAAAAGTAAAATTATCCATCTTGTACCTCCCGCTTATTTTTCCTTATAGGATATTATTTCCTATAGTTTATCATATTATAGCATTATGTGCAAGTTATTTCCCGCAAGCCGACCATGGGTTCCTTGCCCAATGGTCAGCCATTTTTACCCGATGGAGTTTTATGCCTCGCCGTACAGAAGCTCCTTGGGTACGTATCTCTCCAGAACCTTCTTCTGGTCTTCTGTAATCTCCGGTGCCTGGAATTCCTCCAGACGCTTCTTCCACATCTTCTTGGTGACATCGGTGATCATCTCACGTCCGTGCTCCTCCCAGGTTCCGTGGGATACATGGTTGGCAATCTTACTGATCATATAATCCTCTCTATAGCAGCAAAGGCTGTCTTCCATGTTATCATCCGACAGGGTCAGGAACTGACCGCCGGGGCCCGCTTCAATAAAGCAGTCATAGAGCAGGGTTTCTTCACTTACCTCGAAGCCCCTGGTCACCCTCTGGGCCATCAGCAGAACCTCCTCATCATAGATGAGCTTGTCAAGGCTGACGGAGCTGTCCGACTCCAGGCTGCCCAGAGCGTGTACCATCAGATCTGCCCCGCTTTGAATCGTAGCAAACATAGTAGCATAGGACTCGATACCTGCCTGCATATCTACCTGCTTCGCATCGCAAGAGGAACCACCGGTACGAACCGGAAGATTATAATAACTTCCCATAGCCTTAGCAGCAGAGAAAATCAATACCTGCTCGGCACTTCCGATGGAGGGGGTTCCATAACGCAGGTCACAGCCATGGCTTTGAATTCCATACATCACAGGGGTTCCCGGATTGATCAGCTGAGCTGCCACAATACCGGCCAGAGTTTCTACGTTATTGGACAGAAGGAGGGAGGCGATAGAACCAGGAACTGTCATGCCGCTCATACTGGAGGGAGTGATGAAGACAGCCTGTCCTGCCCTAGCATACTCGATCAAAGCCTCGCACATAGCCGTAGACATATGGCAGGGAGATGCGATACTGATCAGGCTGTTCACAACCGGCTTGTCGTAGATACCATAGAAATCCTGTACCATCTTGATGGAATCCTGGGCACTCTTCTTGCCGTCTACCATACCGATGGTAGGTCTCTTATCCAGCATCAGAATAGTAGCCTGCGCCCAGTTGGTTGCATATTGCTCCGGAATAAAGGAGAAGTCCAGCTGATTGGGATTGCCTACCTGCAGAACCTTACTAGAAGCATTTAACTTTGCCCAATCGGTATAACGCTTGCGGTCAATCTTATAGAATTGGCCATCCTCCAGCATGAAGATAGGACCATAGGAAGGAGCGCAGATGGTCTTACCGTCACCCACGGTAAGCTTGGAATCTCTTCCGTACCACTCAAAGGTCTGGGGACAGGTTTCCAAAGCCTTCTTCACGTCCTTCTCCGTCATATAAACGATCTCACCGTCTGTGCGGAAACCATGCTCCTTGAAAATGTCGATCAATTCCTGGCAAGCGAAGATAATACCATTCTCCTCCATCAGCTTCATGGAATACTCATGAATCAGATCCAGCTCATCCTTGTCCGCAAAATCGTACTTCAGTCTCATACTTGTCTTCTCCTGTGTTTTTATTTATTTATCAATCAACGCCTTGCCACCTTCAAGGCAAAGGGCAGGGCAGCTCGGTCGATGCCCCCCAATTTCTCCTCTGCCACCTCCGGATCCATAGGCTCCAGATCTGCCAGCTCATAGCTGCGCTCCAAATATTCATAGGTGGAGCTTCCCAATCGATGATAGGGAAGGATCTCCAGCTCCCTGCAGGAGGGCAGCTGCTTACAGAACTCAATGGTTTCCCCTATATTCTCTTCCGAATCATTGATCCCCGGGATCAGAGGCAATCTGGCGTGCAAGGGCTTGTCCGGAAATTCCTCTGAAACCCGGCGTATATTGGCAAGAATCGTTGCATTGCTGACGCCGGTCCATTTCTTATGGGCTTCCTCATCCATCAGCTTAATATCCGTATAATAAGCATCCAGATGTTCCACCACCATACGCACTTTTTCATAAGGGCCAAACATATCCATCTCTGCCATGGTATGCAGGCACTCCTCCTTACAGCGGCGCAGGATCTCTACGGCAAATTCCGCCTGCAGCAGAATATCCCCGCCGCTTAAGGTCACTCCTCCTCTGGAGAAGAAGTAAAACAAAGACTCCTTGCGGATCTCCGTCATTACCTCTTCCACCGTCATTACCTGACCATATACCCCTCTTGCTTCCATCAGGCAGACATCCGCACAGCGGAAGCAATGAATGCACTTCTCCTTGTCTCTGACCACAGCAAGTCTGTCTTTCGAAACAGACAGGGCCTGCTGTGGACAGACGCGGATACAAAGACCACAGTGAACACATTTGGGCTGCTTATAGTAGAGCTCCGGCTCCCTCCTTTGGGACTCCGGGGTAGAGCACCACTTGCAGTGGAGGGGACAGCCCTTCAGAAATACTACTGTTCGCAGCCCCCTGCCATCGTTAGGAGAAATTCTCTCAATCCTTAAAACCGTTCCCTGCTGCATTCCTTGCATCCTTTTACACCCTTTCTTAGTTCCAACCCCTGATCCGATGATATGGGGCCCCAAGGTTCCACCTTCTCACGCGAGTAAACCTGCGCCAGAGGTTGAACCTTTTGACCCTGGCATCATCAAATATGGGTCTGCGTTGTTCTGGAAATGATATCACCCTGGGTCTCAGGTCCTAGCTCGGTAAAGTAGGCGGTATAACCGGCTACACGAATCAGAAGATCGCTGTGATCCTCCGGATGCTCCTGGGCATCATGAAGAACCTCAGGATCCACCACATTGAACTGCACATGGAAGACACCCATAGCGCACAGGCTCTTCAGATAACCCATCAGAGACTCTACGCCCTTGTCCCCCTTGGCAAAGGCGGGATCCAGCTTCTGATTCAGCAAGGTTCCCTGATTGAAACGAACATGGGGAATGTTGGAGCAGCTTCTCAAAACAGCGCTCATGCCGTTGGTATCGGTTCCCTGGTTGGGGCTGATGCCGTCTCCCAGGGGCAGATAAGCTCTTCTTCCGGAAGGCAGAGCTCCCACCTCCATACCGAAGGGGGTATTGCCGGATACCGGCAGGATACCGCCATTGTAATGACCATAGGGGTTGGAGAAGCTCTCGATATAGTCTGCAATGAAATTGAAGATATATCTTGCCAGCTTGTTGGCCTCTTCATCATCGTTGCCATACTTGGTTGCTCTCGCGCACAGAGCCTGAATGGACTCGTATCCCTCGAAATTAGCCTCCAAAGCCTTGCACAAGGTGTCCATGTCCACAGCCTTCTTGTCGTATACCAGTTCCTTCACAGCCAGAATACTGTTGATCAGGTCTGCCACACCAATGGCATCCAGACCGTCTCCCACATTATACTTGGCCCCGCCCACTGCATAGTCTTTGGCACTTTCAATACACTCCTTGAAGGTAAGAGAAGCAACGGGGCATTCCATCTCTCTTACGATCTGGGTACATACCAGATTGCCTTCCACCACAGCCTTCAGGACAAAGCAAATCTGCGTCTTTACAGCCTCAAAGAACTGATCGAAATTAGCGAATTTCCGGGGATCGCCGGTTCTGGCTCCTGCATAGCGATCGTACTTGCGGCTCTTGCCGTCATTCAAAGCGAATTCTACGATGGATCCCAAGTTGTAATCCGCATAGGAGGTATAGCAGCGCTGCTTGCCTGCCAAACTGGTTTCTACACAGCCGCAGGGATTCCAGTAGTAGGCCTCCTTCATAGGCACACCCTTGTTCATCATCATCATGATTCCCACCTGGTCATTGTGGAAGGCCGGGAATCCAGTACCCAGCTGCATCAGCTCCACTACCTTCTTCAGGAAGCGGTCAGGATTGCGGGACAGATTATACTTCACCGACAGGGAAGGCTGATACATCTGCACATCCATAGTGGCCTGCAGAACCATATAGGATACGTCATTGACCGCATCCATGCCATTCTCATCCACACCGCCTACGCAGAGATTCTGGAACATGGGATAACCGGCGGAATAACGGGCAGTCGTGGCATCCTGCAGCATGCACTGCTCAGAGAACTTCACCCAGAGACAATCCAGCAGCTCCTGTGCCTGATCCTCTGTGATCCTTCCTGCCTCCAGATCTGCCTTATAATAAGGATACATATACTGGTCAAAGCAGCCCGGATTATAGCTGGGAGCCTCATGCTCCATGAAAACACAGATGTGAAGGAAATACATGGACTGAATGGCTTCCCGGAAGGTTCTTGCGGGCTTCTCCGGCACCCAATCGCAGACCTCTGCGATCTCCAGCAATTCCTGCTTTCTCTTGGCATCCTTTTCCTCTTCTGCCATAGCCTTGGCCTTGGCGCTGTAGCGCTTGCCCAGCTGACGAAGACCATCTGCCACATAGGACAGGGCTCTCAGATAGGTCAGCTTCTCATAATCTCCTGCCTTGGAGATATCCAGGGTATCTCTCACCGCCTGGATCCGCCTCTCGATTCCCTCAACACCTTCGTTGATAATCATGGCATAATCCGGTGTCAGTTCTCCCCATCCTCTTACGCACTTACGGTCGATATAAATAGCTCCGCAATCCCGCAGGGTTCTCACTACCTCCGGCATTTGCTTTTCCCACTTCTCATTGATGGAACGTCCCTTCCAATAGGGCTTTACAATATCCAGGAAAAGCTTCCGATCCTCATCCCTCAGGTGGAAGGGATCGTATTGACGCTCATTCAGAGTATCAATCTCCCGGTCAATGAAGGACCAGCAATCGTCCGGACATACCAGTCCGCCCCTCTGCTTGCTGCCGGAGTTACCTACGATCAGCTCGTCATCCCAGATAGGAATAGACTTTTCCATACATTGCTTGCGGATGGCATAAGCCTTCTGTACCACATGAGGCTCCCCCTCAGACTCCTGAAAACCCCTAGTCAGGATCACCGCATTCTCCATATCAATCTCCGGGTAAGTACTCAGCACCCGGGCCTTCAGTCGGTTCACACGCTCCATATAGCTTTTTTCGCTCTTTGCTTGCATGAATCCCACCATCCTTTCTCAATTTTGGGGCCGCCTGTTCCGTCGGCTCTTCTTCGTGGCGGTGCCACCTTCCGACGGCATAAATGTTTACCGTCTTGCTTATATTATATGCAAGTATCGTGCCAGTTTTTCTTTTCCTGCAAATTTTATCCGAATTCCGTGCAAAATAAACATTTTCACAGGTCTTTTCCCCTCGAATTTAGGCTTTATTGACATTTTTATCCCGATATTCTATACTAGATGCAACTATTTTATGCATATTTTCGCGGGTGTCTGCAACTTATCATTGCCCTGCTGGGATTTACCCCCTTCACAGAAGGCTAAAATCACTGCAGACAGGCCCTTTTCCATGGAGGCTTTTTATGAAATATACAGAATTATTCGATTTGCTGCACCACTGCGGGCTAGGGGCGGTTCTTCTCTCCCCGGAGGACTCCATTCTGGATATCAATCGCCAGGGAGACCTCTTTTTGAAGGGGAATGGCTGCCTGAAGGGAAGCTCTCTTCGCTCCTTCGCCCCCTATCTGTGCCTTGTGGCCGACACTTCCCCGGGAGGATTCCAAAAGACCGCACCTTTTCATTGCACCAAGGCTTCCGAAGAGAAATATGGCAACCCCTCCTTCCGCCAATATCTCCTGCCCGTATGCATCCTCCAATCTCAGGACTTCCCACCCGACAGTCGAGTGGTAGTCTTTCGGGATGCCACAGACCGTTTCTTCTCCCAGGTACTGGAGCATGTCTTTCAGCAGATGAACGAGGCCGTCACCATTTGGGATCACCACTGCCGCATTCTGATGATCAACAAGGCCGGGGAGAAGCTGGAATCCCACCTGTCCGATGATGTTCTGGGCAAGGAGGGAACCTCCCTCTACAAGGCCAGCAAGGATAGTATTCTTGCCATGCCCAAGGTATTAAAGGACAAGAAGCCCCTTCTCAACCTGCGCCAGGACGTCTTCACCAACTCTGGCAAGGAGCTGGAGATGGTCTCCAACAATTACCCGGTCCTGATGGAAGGGGAAGCCATGGCCGCCTACAGCATGATGGTGGATCACTCCTCTATCACCGAGCTTCACAACCGCATCGGAGAATTGCAACGGGCCCTGGCCCATACGGATCCGGGGAACCCACCCAAAACCGACTCCGGCCTAACCGCCCACTATAGCTTCAGTGATATCTGCTTCACCAGTTCTTCCATCCGGACTCTCATCGAACGCAGCAAAATGATCGCCCTGTCTGATTCACCGGTTCTCATCTATGGAGAAACCGGCACCGGCAAGGAATTATTTGCCCAGAGCATCCACAATGCCAGCAGCCGCAAGGATCGCCCCTTTCTGGCCATCAACTGTGCCGCTATCCCGGAAACCCTGCTGGAAAGCACCCTGTTCGGAACCGAAAAAGGTGCCTATACCGGCTCCATCCAGAGACAGGGTCTTCTGGAATTAGCCCATACAGGCACCTTACTATTAGATGAAATCAATTCCATGGATATTCAGCTCCAGGCAAAGCTCCTGCGCTTTCTCCAGGAGGGAGAATTCCGCCGGGTAGGAGGTACGAGAAACATTCAGGTGGATGTGCGAATCATCTCTAATACCAACATGGAACCCATGGAAGCCATCCAAAAAAATCAGATGCGCAGTGACCTCTACTACCGCCTGGGCATCGCCAATCTTACCATTCCGCCCCTGCGGGAGCGCAAGGAGGATATTCCCACCCTGGCGCAAAGCTTTATCTTAAAAGCCCGCAAAAAAACCGGGAAATCCGTCCAGGGTCTAGATCCGCAGACCCTGACTCTCTTCCTTTCCTACAACTGGCCGGGCAATGTCCGGGAGCTGCAGCATGCCATCGAATACAGCATGACCATCCTGCCCTTTGACCGCTCCACGATTACACCAGAATACTTGCCGGACCATATCCTGCAGGCAGCTGCTGTAACTGGGGAAACGAAATCACAGCAGGCGCCGCAGGATAACCTGGTACGTCTTGCGTCCCAGGAGGCTGCCCGTGCCTTGATCCGGCAAGCCATGCACTCCCACAAGGGAAATATTTCTGAAACTGCCAAGGCTCTGGGCATCTCCCGCCAAAATCTGCAGAGATACCTCAAAACCCTGGGATTATAGCAGCAAGTACTGCTGATTAGTCTATATTGGTAACAACGAATTCTACCAATTTGGCCATATCCTCCGGATTGCTGGCAAGAATCTCCATCTCAGGGATCTTGCCTCCGGAGAAGATATTGGCGCAAACCACCAAGCGGGACAGCTGGGACTTCAGATTCAGGCGGTCTCCTTCCGCTGTTACCAGCTCCACTCTTCCCTCGCACTTCTCTATGGTAGCAAAAAAGCCTTCTATATCCTTGATATTATAAAATTTCATCTATTTTCCCTTTCCTGTGGTCATCAAAGGCCCAGATAAGCCTTCTGAATGTGGTCGCTGGCCAGAAGCTCGCTGCTCCTACCGGACAGGACAACCCGGCCATCCTCCAAGACATAAGCCCGATCCGCCACCTGCAGGGTGGTATTGACATTCTGCTCCACCAGCAGAATAGATACCCCCTCCTGGGTCAGTTTTTTCAAGGTCTCCAACACCTGAAGAACAATATTGGGAGCCAGACCCAGAGAAGGCTCATCGATCAGCATAGCCTTGGGGTTGGACATCAGACCTCGGGCAATGGCCAGCATCTTCCGCTCGCCGCCGCTGAGAGTTCCCGCATTTTGCTTGAGCCTCTCCCTCAGACGAGGGAACATGTCCAGCACCTTCTCATAGGTTTCCTTAATCTTATCCTTATCCTTGATGGCATAAGCCCCCATCTTCAGATTCTGCTGTATAGTCATTCCGGAGAAGAGAGAGCCATCGTCCGTGATATAGCTCAGCCCCTTCTTCATAATCTCCTGGACCGTGCAATGAGCGATATCCTCTCCGTCAAAGATTACCTTTCCGCTGGTGGGGGTAATAATATTGGAAATAGCACGCAAGGTGGTGGTTTTTCCGGCGCCATTAGGACCTACCAGAGCCACAAACTCTCCTTCTTCCACCTCCAGGGACACATCCCACAGGACGCCCAGCTTGCCATATCCGGCATTCATATGTTCTAATTTCAGCAATTCTGTCACCTCCTGTCATCAATGCACATCTGTCTTACCAAGATATGCAGTGATTACCCTTTCATCCGCTAATACTTCCTGGGGAACTCCTTCTGCAATCTTGGTGCCAAACTCCAGCACGATTACTCGGTCACAGATACCGGTAATGAATCGCATCAAATGCTCAATACAGATAATCGTCACACCACTATCTCGAATCTTAGCTACCAGATCAATAAAATCCGGTAATTCCGCCGGTGTCAAGCCGGCTGCTACCTCATCCATCAAAAGCAGCTTGCAATCCGTTGCCAGGGAACGAGCCAGCTCCAGACGCTTCAGCTGGATGGTATTCAGATTCTCCACCACCGTATCCACCGGCAAGGGAAATTGTACAAAATCCAGGAGCTCCCGGGCTTTTTCCGCTGCTCCCTTGGGCTTTTGGGCTCCAAAGACCCGGCCTACCATTACATTCTCCAGGGCTGTCATCTTAGGAAAGCCCCGCACATTCTGGAAGGTTCTGGAAATGCCCAGATGGCACAGCTTCTCCTGGGGAAGACCCGTGATCTCC
>CAVJHW010000019.1:0-10782 GCA_963649395.1 Coriobacteriaceae bacterium
TGGCAACCAGCCACGACCCGGTAGAATCCATTGCAGAACAATGCGGATTCGATAGCCCTTCCAATTTTATCCGCACCTTCAAACAAAAAGCTGGCATGACGCCCACTGCATTTCGCAAAATTCCATTCTAAAAAGGGGGTATAAATAGGAGCCTTCCCTTTAGGGTATTGTCAATACCATGCAAAACTTTTATTTGCATGGTATTGACAACGTTTGCTTTCCCACTTATAATAACAGTACCAAAACGAAAGGAGTGATTGAAATGGCTACAACCAATATCAATGTCCGTATCGATACCGATCTAAAGCGGTCTGCTGAAGCCTTGTTCAATGATCTCGGTCTGAATATGTCTTCTGCAATTACCATGTTCCTTAAAAGCGCTGTAAGTCATGACGGCATACCGTTCGAGGTAAAGCGTAAGACTCCGAATGCTGAAACCATTGCTGCTCTTGCCGAGTACGATGCTATGAAGAAGAACCCCGGCAACTACAAGCGGTATGGCTCTTTTGATGACGTAATGGATGAGGTCCTTGGGGATGCTTGAAATTGTAATATCCAACCAATTCAAAAAGGACTTAAAGTATGAAGATAGGCAGAATATATGCGGCATTTTTCAGCCCCACCGGGGGAACGCAGGGGATCGTTGAGACCTTGACAGAGGCCATCCGGCGCCAGCTGGATGTGGAGGTCATTTACCTGAATCTGACCCCACCTGCAGCCAGAAGTCAGATCTATTCCTTTCAGGAGGAGGATCTTCTGATCCTGGGAGTGCCGGTCTATGCGGGAAGGGTCCCCAACAAGATTTTGCCGGACTTAGAGAAGTGTATCGAGGGAAGCGGCAGGACGCCGGTGATTCCTGTCACAGTCTACGGGAATCGGGACCACGGGGAGGCTTTGCGGGAGCTCTGCTTGCTGGCCGAGGCCAAGGGCTGCCTATCCGTGGGGGCAGCAGCCCTTGTGGCTCGCCATGCCTTCTCCCAGATCCTGGCCCAGGGACGGCCGGATGCAGCGGATCTGGCAAGGATAGAGGAATTTGGCGAAACCATGGCCATTACCCTCGCAAAGGCAAAAGAACCGATGAGAATCCCCCTGGACAGGGAAAATCCCATCGGTCCTTATTATACTCCCTTGAAAATGGATGGCAGCCCTGCCCGTTTCCTGAAGGCAAAACCCCTGACTCGAGAAGAAGTTTGCAATCAATGTGGACTCTGCGCCGATGCCTGCCCCATGGGAAGCATCAGCCGGGAGGATTGCAAGGAAGTGCCAGGAGTCTGTATCAAATGTCAGGCCTGCGTCAGAAAATGCCCAACCCAGGCCAAATATTTCGCAGATCCCGATTTCCTGTCCCATGTAGCAATGCTGGAAAGCAACTACGGGAAACCCCGGGAGGGCACATTCTATCATCCTGTCAGGCAATAATCTCTAGGAGCCGCCGGGTTCATGCCCGGACTGACCTAGAAGGCAACCCTCAGGAAAAGAGCCACGCAGCACAGGATCACCGCCAGGGGCACATAGATATAGCGTCCTACGCTATACCAGAGCTTGCCCCTGGTTCTTTTGCTGCCGGTATTGACGGCTTCCAGCAGCTGGTCCTTCTTCATCACATAGAACCAGGAGATGGCTCCCAGGGTGGCACCGATGGGTATGATATAGATAGAGATCAGATCCATCCAGCTGCCCCAGCGAGAGATGGGCTCCATGCCCAGACCAAAGCCCAGACAGAGGATGCAGAGAATCAGCAGGACTGCCGTCCGGTTGAGTCTGGGGAACTTGTTCAGAAGAGACTCAGCCACAGCCTCAAACATATTCTGCAGGGAGCTGACCCCTGCAAAGATCATGGCTACATAGAGGATTACGGCGAAGACCTGCCCCATAGGAATGTCCTGCAAAATGGTAGGCAGGGTCACGAAGAGGAGGCTGGGACCGGATCCCACGTCCATGCCGTAGGAAAAGCAGGCCGGAATGATCACCAGGGCGGCCACCAGGGCGGCAATGGTATCAAATACTGCCGTATGCTGGGCAACCCCCACCACATCTTCCTCCCTGGACAGGTAGGCCCCGTAGACAATCATGCCGCTGCCGGTCACAGACAGGGAGAAGAAGGCCTGCCCCATAGCCCAGATCCAGATCATGGGATCCGCCAAAGCCTCCCAACGTGGGGTAAACATAAAGGCATATCCCTCTGCCACTCCCGGCAGCAGAGCTACCCGGACCGCCAGAATAATAAAAATCAGGAAGAAAAGGGGCATCATCACCTTGTTGGTCTTCTCGATGCTATGAGCTCCCAGGAAAAGGGTCAGCAGAGTTCCCACTACCACAATAATATGGTAGGGAACCACCGAATAGGGGGTGGAGGAAAAGGACGCAAACCAGACTGCCGTATCCGTATTCATCAAGGTTCCTACCAGAGAATCTCCCAGAGCCTTAAGAATATAAGTTACAATAATAGAATAACCGATGGCAATACACAGAGATCCCACCAGGGGCAGCCAGCCCAGCAGACCTCCCGCCTTTTCCATCTTCTTCCCTCTGGTCGCCCAGGCATTTTTGTAGGCTCCCAAGGTTCCTGTGGAGGCACGCCGACCCATGGCGAATTCTGCCGGAAGGCCCACATAGCTGAAGATAAAGACAAAGAGCAGATAAATCAGCAGAAATGCTCCCCCTCCGTTACTGCCCAGCTGATTGGGAAAGCCCCATACATTGGCCATCCCCACCGCTGAACCTACGGAAGCCAGGATAAAACCCCAGCGGCTTCCGAAACTCTTTGTATTCTTGCTTTTGTTTCCCTTCATTCCTGTCGATTTCCCTTCCAGCCTTACTTGATTTTGGTTACACGGATTGTTTACCTGCGGCGGAGCCATCGGATGGCTGCATCCATCCAACCGGTATTATCCGGAACGATCTGATCTGCTGTATTTTCTGTAGTGACATCACACAAGGACAGCCCGTGAATTCCTTTTTCATAGAGATGAAGTTCCAGAGGTACATGATGCCTCTGCAGGGCAGCCGCAAACAGCAGGGTGTTCTCCACCGGAACCAGCTCGTCCTCCTGGGTGGTCCAGAGAAAGGTCGGCACCGTATCTTCCGTCACCCGATTCTGCAAGGACAGCTTCTCTGCCAGCTCCTCACAATTCTGATCCCCTAAGAGCATCTGTCTGGATTCTTCATGGGCAAATAAAGTCATGGAGATGACCGGATAAGACAGGATCATGCCGTTGGGACGCCACGGTGCCTCCTTCCCTCCTGCCTGGGGACTTCCTGCCGAAATTCTTCCCTCCATAGCATTTCCTATCACAGGATCCCTCCAAAGGGTTCCCAGGGAAGCACAAAGATGACCTCCCGCGGAGAATCCGCAGATCATGATTTGCTGAGGATCGATATTCCATTCCTGTGCATGGTCTCTCACCAAGGCCACTGCCTCCGCCAGCTCCAGGAGAGAAGCCGGAAATTGATTAGGAGCCACCGAATAGCGAAGGACAAAGGCATGCATCCCGGCCGCCAGGAACCGCATGGCCACCGGATCCGCCTCCCGATCAGAGGTAAATACATAGGAACCTCCCGGACATACAATCACCGCTCTTCGGCAATCGGAATCCTTCAAGTCCGGACTTTGATCCAGGAGGTAACCATATAGGGTCGGCTGATATGGATCCTTCTTAGCACCAGCTGGATAATTGGGTATGATTTTCTCTACTATGTAGCGCATTTTTTGTCTCCTTTCGCAAGTCAATATAGAAAGTGCAAATCCCAAGGTTATTTTATCCAAAAACTCATCGCAAAAAAGCTTTTTCATTATAACATTTTAAGGGCTGCCGGGCAAGAAGCAGATTCATTTTTTCGCCGAAGTACACCTTTTCATGTGCTATACTCAGAATAGTCCATAAACCCAACTTTGGTTCGGGTGTAAAACACCCGAACCAATATTTACAAGGCTCCTCCCACCGCCCTAAGGCGGTGGGAGGAGCCTTCAACAACGGAAAGGATTTTTTATGCACCAAGCAGGAAGCCGATGATAGCGGCGGCGTCAAGGGTAGTTACCGTCTTGTCGCCGTTGACGTCTGCCTCCAGGAATTTCTGCATGGAAACTTGGTCAAAGCTCTCATATAGGGCATTGTACATGTTGTAGGTGAGCTGTGCGTCGTTGATGTCCACAAGACCTGTCTTGTTTACATCGCCGTCATAGGCTAGGCTTACCTTGTCTGCGGAGGCCTCGGCTACCTTGGAGGTCGCCTCTGCCTTCAGCTCGGTCTGTGTCTGCGCGGAAACCACCAGATAGCAATATGCATCGTACTTATCGGACCAGAACATGGCATTTCCGTCATAAGAGAGTATCTTGCCCTCGGATACGGTTCCGGCCGCAGTTACCAGCCACATGGTCTTGCTGTTCAGCTTGATGTACTCATATACCTCTACCTTTACATCGCTCTTGGGGGTCTTCTCCACCCTTACAGTGATGCTTTCCCCCGTGAGCTTGGAACCGGAAATGGTATACTTTCCGCTGGCGTCCGCTGTCAGCTCTTTGCTGTCTAATGTTACGGTGTAATTGTAGCCTGCGTCTGCCTTGAGCTCGAAGGTGAAGTCTACTTCATTGTCTGCCGTCTGGGTCGTGCCGCCCTTGACATCTCCGGAACCGGAGCCTTCGAAGTTGATCTCGGTTGTCGTGACGGGCTTTGCTTCCTTGTTGACGGTTATCACGATGGTTCCCGTTACGTCTGCGCCTGCTATGGTGTAGGTGCTGCCGTCCTCGCTGAGGGTGGGAGTGTAAGCCTCTCCATCTACTGTTACAGCCACATCGTAGGTATACTTATCGTCCTTTGTCAGCTGGAAGCTGTAGTCAGTCAGATAGGTAGCGGAAGTTGCCGCAGCAACGTCCTCCTGGCCTGCCCCCTCTACTGTGACAGTATAGGTCTTGGGGGCCTTTGTGTCGGTGATCACAAGGTTACCTGTGACATTCTTGATGGTGTAGCTGCCATCGCCCTTATCTACCACCTCTGCATCCTCACCGCCCATCTTGGCGACGATGTCATAATCATAATGTGTGTCCTTGGCCACGAAGGTATAATCTGCGCCAGGATCCACAGTGCTGTCCCCTGTGAAGTCCTCGGAGAGGGATACCGGATAGCCGGTTACAGTTATGGTGGTCCCTGCCTCTGAGAGTGCGGCCTCGGGCGCATCCTGGGCATTTGCATTCTCCGCCTTGTCTATGTTGGCCTTGGTTACGGTCACATTAGCCGCGCCGACTGCCTTGCCTGTGAAGGTCAAGACAAGGTTGTCTGTTCCACAGGTCTTGTCTACACCGTAGCCGACTATTGTAAGAATGCCATTTTCATCCTTTACGGAGGCGTCTGTGTTGATGCCGGTGTAGGTGAGCTTCTCTGCGTCATAGCTTACGGTGAAGGCATAGGAGTTGTAGGTCGTCTCCTCCTTGTTGCTTACCTGGATAGAGGCTGTCACCGTCTCGCCTATGACAGCGCTGGTGCCGTCGGTTACAAATACGATATAGCCGTCCTTCTCCACTTCTTCCCTCAATTCGGCAAGACGGGTCACGAGAGCCTGTATCTTCTCCTCTTCCGAGTGGGTCAGGTATTCCTTTTGCTCTGCGGTCAGGGCATCATAGACTGCCTTGGCCTGCTCGATGGCCTCCTGATTGTCCAGGGTGATGCGCTTGGCATTCGGAAGGGCTGCCAGCTGCGCCTTGAAAGCGTCGATTTGCTCAAAGCTCTCAATTTCGGCTTTCAGCTGTTCCAGCTTTGCTTCATTCGTAACATTGGCCTTTGCCATTTCACTCAAGGCATCATAGGCCGCCTCGGCAGCATCTATGCTGCTCCTGGTCGTCGTATAATTCTCATAGCGAATGGTATCCGGCAAAAGGTCAATCAGGCTGACCACATAGGCGGAGCCATCATCGGCATTTACCACGTGAAGGGCGTACCAGGTTCCGTCATTTTCCTGCGTATTGCCCTCTTGATTGTTCATGCTCGGCCAGGCACGCACACCGCAGCCCACATAGATGGTGTCGCCGGTGGTGACAGGGATGTACTGGGTCCGCTTGTAGAAGCTGCCGCCCTCGGTGTTGCTCGTAACCTTCTCATTCAGGAAAATCTTTGTGAGGAAGTTCTTGTTGGTGGCGGTGGGCGTGAGCTTCACGTTGGCGCTGTTGCCGGAGATGAGCAGGGTGTAATCATAGCTGCCGCCCGACTCGCCGGGGGTGAACTCTGACAGCAGGGTGCCGCCCTCTACCGCAAGGCTGTTCAGCGTGGTATAGGAGTTATACCATGTACCGCCGAGGTCCTCACCGTAGCCGGTTGTGGTATACATGATGCGGATATAGTCACCGTCGCCCAGCTTACCATTTTCCACAGTGAAGGCATTAAAGCCCTCATTGGTGAACCAGTCATTGAGGGTCCCCATCCAACCGGACTCGTTGCCGCCGTCAAAGGCATCCAGCGAATGGCCATCCACCGTGATCCCGGCCAGATAGGTCAGACCGAAGTCGTTGCCGGTGCCGGACCAGGTGGCAGACGGGAACTGGTCCACCAGCGCACGCAGCGCAACGGTCATCATAGAGTCGTTTGCGCCCAGCGGATAGGATTCCTGATAGAGGAAGGGGTTCCGCAGGTCGTAGAAGTAGCCGTCGTCATAGGTCGTATTCTCAAAGCTGACCGTGACGGTGCCGACCTGTGGGCCTGCGTCAAAGGTGTCGTCGCTCCCCCAGCCCTCAATGGGGGCGCCAATCGTGCTGGTTCCTGCGGCGGTTTTCATGGCCTGAAGGGCGGTGGTCCGGGCTTCCGTAACAGCCGCAACCGTCTTGGCCGTGTTCACAGCATCCACGCCGGTCTGATAGGCGGCGGTAATAGCCGCATAATTGTCAGATTCGGAATCATATTGCTGATAGGCGGCCTCCAGAACAGCCTTCGCACTGTCGCGGGCTGCCTGAACCTCGTCCTCGGTGCCGCTGGCCGGGCCCCAGGTGACCGTAATCTTGACATCATTATAAGGCATATGGAAATCCACCAGCGCATTTGGCACCCTATAATTAATATGAATATCCGTCTTGCCCTTGTAGTCGGTCGCGTCGATCAGGCTACCCACACGGTACTGCCATGTGCTGCTGTTGCTATTGCTCAGAGGAACTGTCGTGCCCTCCACGCTGATGCCGCGAATGGCATACCGCGTGCCGTTGACCGTGTAGATCATACTGCCGGTCATCGTCGCCACATTGCCCATTTGCTCAAAGCTCACGCCGACTTCCTCATCGGAAATGCTCCAGCCATCGCCGGAGATCACGCCGGGACCCTTGTGATTGCCATCCTTGAGGGCTGCGTCACGGCAGAGCAGGTAGGCGATATAGTCCGGGCTAACGCAGGCCTTAATATTATAGGTCAGGGGTGAGGCTTCGGTGATCTGCCCGTCCTTGGAAAAGGAGAAGAGTGGCTGAAGCTGCTTGTTGCCCGTAATGTCTCCGTACTTGTCGTCCGTGGGTGTGTTGGCCTGCAAATAAGCAATCATTTGCTCCAGGGTCTCTTGATCCTCTTCTGGAATGCCAACGTATTTCTGCTCAAAACTTAGGCTGTAGCTGGCTGCCGGGTCGAGACCCTCTGCATAGGCTGCCGCGATCGCGTCATATTTGGCCTGCTCCCTGGCCGTCAGTTCGCCCCTCTGATATTCCGTCATTTTTTCATAGGCGGAGATCAGGCGCTCTACCGCATCCCGGGAGGACTCGTCCAGCTTGTCTGCGTCGTCGGGCAGGCGATTCAGATACTGGCGGAAGGTCTCCAGATTGCCCCGGTTGCTGGAATCTGCCTCCTTCTGCATCTGCTTGATGGTCTGCAGGGCCGTCATCTCTGCCTCCCGAGCTGCCCCGGAGGTCTCCGCTGCCTCGATACCGGAAATACCCGTATGGTAAGCCTCCGTCAGCTTCGTCCAGTTTTCCGATGTGAAGCAGCTCTCGGGGTAGTTGTCGTCATAGTATACCCCGTCCAACTCCTTGCGCAGCTGGGTCTTAATAGCGCTTAGGTCATCCGATGCATTTACATAGACCAGCACCGTGGGGCCGACGGTATAGCGGCCCTCGTCATCCAGACGAAAAGCGTTGACCGCAGTCCAGCCCTCGGCATAGAGGGTCAATTGGGCCGTGCCGTCTGCGCCGGTCGAGACATAGGTCGGGGTCAGCACGTCAGCAGTCGCCGCGTCCGCCTTATCCGCAAAGGCCCCACTGGTATAAACCGCAGCACCGGAAACCGGGCTAGCCGTACCGGTGCGGTTCTGGGGCAGTGCGCCGTCTGCCGTAAGGGTGAGGGTGAAGGGCTGGCCCGCTGTAACGGTCTCCGGAGCGGAGATCCCGGAGTAGTGGAACCAGTCGCCCACGTCTTCCATCAAAGCGGGATACTGTCCGGCACCACTGGAATAGGTCTCCATTTTCGGACGGAAATGAACCACGGTCAGCTCGTCACCGTCATGCAGAATAATGTTCCTGTAGTAGGTGCCGAGATAGCCGCTTGAACTGCCGAAATAAAGGTCGCCATTGACAAACAACAGCGGTTTATTGCTGTTGAACAGCGAGATACTAATCCCGAGCTGATCCAGCACAGCGCCCACAGTAGTGTTGGCATCAAGGGTCAACTCCTGAGTGTTCGCTGCATTCTGCTTGCTGCCCACATAAGCGCCGGTGGCATCTACAGCAGAGAAGCGCACGCTGATCTGCTCCGTGCCGGAGCTCACCAGCTGATAGCAAGCCCGCTGGAAGACAACCATCGCATTAAACAACTTATTCAGCTCTTTCTGGCCGATGGTGGTATAGGCCGGGGAGGTCTCTGCCGCCTCCAGCGCAGTCTCCCGGGCTGTGCGCAGAGTGGAGAGGCTCTCCTCGGTGTAGCCGTTCAGCTTGTCCGGGTCGAACTTCTCGGCAAGATATTGGATTGCGGCATGGTAGAACTCTGCCTGCAACTTGCCAGTCTCACCTGCACGCTGGTCCAGATTGCCGCGGGCGGTTTTCAGATCGCCCGCCAGCTTATCCAAATCTGACTGCTTATCGCTGGTGTTGGCCTCGGTGGGATTGCCGTCCTGGTCAAACATAGACGCCATCATCGCCTCGGCCTCGCTGCGCAGGCTGCTGTACGTCGCCCACGTCTTTGGCGTATAATCATCCTTGCTCAGCGTATTCAGCAGTTCCTCGTACAGCAGGGTGGTATTGGCGCGAGTGGAGGGAATCAACTTGGAAATTGCCGCTTTTAAATCAGCACAGGCTATGTCAATATCTTCCTGTGTCGCCGCATCCAGCGCTTTCTTTGCCTTTGCTAAAGGACCATTTTCTTTTGTGAGGTCAGCCCAGAAGCCTGTCTGTGAGTAATCAGTTCCATTATAGCGATCATCAACCGTATTCCAATCACTCTTTTTTTCGTCCGACACCCTCGTCAACTGGTTATTAAGTTCATCAAAATCCAAAGGTTCTGGTGGCTCAGTGCCGTCCGGTGTGATTTCGATTAAAATGGCAAAGTTGAGCTCCTTATAGTTACCTATTAAGCCTGCATTGGTAAAGTATAGATAGTAAAAGTCCGTAGCCTTATCATCAAGGCTGTATCCAAATGACTCCAGTATGCTTCTGGAAGCCTTAGCGCTGCTTAGAGCATCTGCCTTCCTACACCAATTGGGACTCGTGTAAGGGAAGTTAATTAGCACATCCTGGTCAAAATTATCGACCTTAAAAATATTGAGGGGTAATACCATAGCGCCCGTTTTGTTTGTAATCGAAAACGATGCTTCGGTATACTTAAAGAAATATGTTTTAGTTACTACCTGATCTACTGATGCAGCAGTTGAGCATTTCAACGTTGTAGCTCGCGCCGAAATTGTGTGACTATCACTATCCAAACGATCAAAACCGCTAACGATTCCAGTCTCATTGAAAATAATTGCATAATCACTGCTGTTGGCCGCTAAAACTGTTCCACTAAACAATGCTACAACGAGTGCAACGATGATAAACCAGGCAGCTCGTCTAATATTTTTCATTTGTCACTCCAATAGTGACAAAGGGCACAGCAATATGCTGCCCTTTGTCTGTAATAATTATGCTGAAATTTTGAGCAATGTGATAAATGCGTTGCCTTCCCCTGTCTGGTTAATAACCTGAACCAATGTGGTTCCAGAATTAACAGTCACATCAGATGTCGTGGTCGCCACACCGTTCATAAATACATAGGTTCCACCAGTAGCTTCAACTGTAAAGGACGTAGACCCAATCGCAGATGATGCACCGCTGATGGTAATAATTTGCTGGTTCGGGGAGCCGGTCACCTGCGAGATTGCCACAGATGCGCCCATCGTCTGGAGCGCATCCAAATCATATCCGCCAACCTTAATTGTAGGAGCCACAGCAACGGTCGCGCCCTTGGTGACAGCCTTATGGGAGCCAAGCAGCTCAGAGGAGCTCTCCCCCATGATGCCATTCATCTGCATCACGCCGGTGTATACACGGACATAGCGGATGGCGTCAAGATACTTCGGATTGCCGGAAATATCATTGCCAGCTGTGTCCGTGGATCCGGCAGGATAGACAGCCCAGGAGATATCCATCGGGTCGCCGTTGCTGTTGCTGTTGGTGGTACGGCCCGTGGTGTAGGGGTTGACCTGAGCTCCGCTGCGCAATCCGTTGGGATGACAGTCAAAGTAACCGAACAGATAATCGTCCGAAGCCGTGGAGTTGCCGCCGCTGCTTGTCTTGGGAGCCACCAGCTTCACGCCATTGAGGGTCAGGGAAGCCGCTGCCGCAGATGTCTTGGC
>CAVJHW010000019.1:10866-25563 GCA_963649395.1 Coriobacteriaceae bacterium
GCCGTGTAGGAGCCAACATCACTCAAATCAAGACCGGAGATCGGGTTCACCAGACCGTCCAACGCGGAATGGCCGTTCACGCTGACAAAATAATTATGATACAGGGGGAAATAGTTGTGGCGGTGCCAGTTGTTGAACAGCACGGAACCACTCTCCGTCGCAGCGGTGCTGGAAGGGCGGGTCTGGTAGGTCGCCGTGTAAGCGACATTGTAGCCCGCCGTGCCGGTATCACCGGTGGTCCCATCATCGTCCGACGTGAAAGGATTGGTATAGGTTGCGGAATAATCCCAGATTGCGCCTCCGGCCGTGCTGCTGGGAGTCTGATAATGCAAGCTGCCAGCCAGATCATACCAGGTAGTGCCGTCCTGGGAGACCTGCACGCAGCCCGGCTCGGCCCAAGTGCTCATCGCATTGCCGAAGAGGGTGAAGTCCACGCCGTAGGCATTGTTCGGGTCGTTGTAAACGCCGCCGCTGACATAGTTATTGTCATCATCGCGAAGGATCGCACCGAAGTCCAAAACGGCATAGCCTCCAAAGGAACCAAGGGAAATACCGGTGGTCACATAACCCTCGACAAGATTCTTAAGGGTGGAAGCTCCGCTCGCAGTGAAGGGGCCGCCCCAGCCGGAGCCGTTGGCTCCCTCATTCACGAACTGGCCGGGAGCGGGCAGGAAAGCCACGAGGCCGGTGCCTGCGACCTGCGCGGTCGGGGCATTGATGCTGACGAGGCATTGGCTGCTGCCGCGCACGATGGTCAGGTCGGTGCTGTCACCGTTGAGCTCCACGACGCCGTAGCCGTACTTCGCATTCTGCTCGCCATCGGTATAGAAGTCAAAGATGGCGGCATGGCTTGCAGTGACGGTGACAGAAGAGGTGTCAAAGTCGCTGCCATCGCTGTTGCTGAAGATCAACGAAAGGGACTGGGGCATTTCATTGTCACCCTCCGGTGTGATGGTAGCAGACAGGCCGCTGCCCGTGATCTTCAGCCCTTCCGTGCCATTGGAGACTTGAAGCGTCAGCCCAAGGTCGGTGAAGGTGTAGCTGCTGTAGGTATCATCTTCGGCAAAGGCACTGACATTCAGACTCAGCACCATGACGACAGCCAGAAGTACTGATACCAACCTTCTGGTTTTCATATAATTCCCTCCTTTAGGAAATTTTGGTTTGGGTGTCAAAGCACCCAAGTCTGTAGTTACACCACGCTTCCGGTATTGATTCCTGCGCCCACATCTGACCGCGTCTGTCCTCCTTTGGCACGCTCGGCACTGGCGTCATCGCATACTTCCCCGGAAAGAACAGGTATCCTTTCCCGTTGTGGCTATTCAGTTATCGGCGCGGTTCGCCGTATGAAACCGGTCAAAAACCCGGTGAGTTGGTGCTGCTCGCGGTATCTCGGCCTTCGTTTTCCAAGCACAGACCCAGCGTACCTGAATCAAGGATAAAAAATGCTGATTTCTCCTTGAACCAGCGCACCTTGTCCCGAAAAACAAAATGCGCTGATTTCAAGATGAAATCAGCGGCGTTCCTGGGCTTCTCGCCCGGTGCAACAGGAAATCGCTCGCCGCTGCAAATACCAGACACGTCTGAAAAACGTGGTAATACAGGTCTTCTGACTTGCGTTAGGGAGTGTCGATCACTCCTGCGCCCACATCCTACCTTCTCACAGGTCTTCCCTGCAATGGCTGACTTTCGTCCCGGCGGATTGCTCCGCTTTGGCGTGGCCTCACGCGCACAGCACCGTTTCGTGTCGGCATAAATGCCTTCTTCCTTGCCGTTCCTGCCCGAGGGCGTGCGGAAACGGCGTGTATTACGGTATCAAATTATTCAATTTTAACAAAAAGAACTCATCCTTGCGTACTACTTGTTATCATACACCACAACATTTCCTTTGGCAAGCAAATTATCATTGCATCTCTGCCTTTATAGGAGATGTTTATGATAAGAAAGAGTTGCAACGTCACGCTAGCCCCTTTCGGGGCTTCCCGGGTAAGAAAAATTCTCTATATATCTCTTGACAGGAAATGCTCTTTCCCTTATAATGATATTAAGAACTATTACTAATATTATTATTAGAAAAGGAGGAGCGATCATGGATACGAGAAGCAATGACACAGACCCGGTATTTGACCCGAGAGCCTTGTACCAGATTGGCTATGGCTTGTACCTTCTTACCACCAGGGACGAAGAAAAGGATAATGGCTGTATTGTCAACACGGTCATGCAGGTTGCAAGTACGCCTTTGGTCATCGCTGTCGGTGTCAACAAGCAAAATTACTCCTGCGAGCTCATTCAGAAAACAGGCAGGCTGAATATCAACAGTTTGACGGAAAAGACACCCTTTGAATTATTCCGACATTTCGGCTTTCAAAGCGGCAAGGACGTTGATAAATTTGCCGACCGCTCTCTTGAAAGGAGTTCCAACGGGCTGATTATTTTGCCGGATTATACCAAGGGTTTTCTCTCGCTTACTGTAGATAGGGACATGGATCTCGGGTCCCATATGCTCTTTCTGTGCAGCCCCACAGAGGGAAAACTCCTGCCCGAGGGAGAGTTGGTAACCTATTCCTACTACCAAAGATTCATCAAACCCCAGCCACAGGCTCAGCCGGAGAAGAAGAAAGGCTTTGTATGCAGGATATGCGGACATATTTATGAGGGGGAGACACTACCGCCAGACTATATCTGCCCCATCTGCAAGCACGGAGCCACCGATTTTGTACCACTATAAGGGTTAACACCCAAACCATCAGCGAAAGCGAAAGGAGAATGTTTATGAGAAGTATTACCAAACTGGACCTGCAGTATGCCCATCGTTTTTACGGCTTCAAGGGAGAAGCCCAATATCTTCACGGCCATACCGGCATTCTCACCATCGAGGTGGAGGGTTCCGTCAACGAGGGCGTGAACATGGTGTTCCCCTGCAACGAGATTCAGAAGACCGCATGGGAGGTGCTTCAAAACTTCGACCATGCTCTAATCCTGCGCCAGGATGATCCGATCCTGCCCGCTATTCTCAAGGTATACGAGGAGCAGGGCATCAAGGACGGCCACCCCAACAACACCATGAAGGGCTCCGCCTTCCAGACAGAACTGGCAACCGCTTATCCCGACTGCCGCCTGGTTGTAACCAAGGAAACCATGACCGTAGAGGGCATGATCAAGATCGTCTATGACCTGCTGAAGGACAAGCTGAACATCGTCAAGCTCACCTTCTCCAGCGGTGTCAATGCGGCTTCTGCTGAATTCCCCTCTCACCTGGATCTGGACCGCTGCCCCCTGTGCGGTATCGCTCTGAACGAAGATGGCATTTGCCCCAAGTGCGGATATCGCAAGCAGTAACTAGGAGCTAGCCCTCCACGGCTGCCGGGACAGTCCTAAGCAAAAAGCACCCTTTCACGGCTACCGCAGATAATCAGGAGCAAAAGCTGTCCTCCACAGCCCCACAGACCGAAAAAGCCCGCCTTGTTCTGAACGGACAAGGCGGGCTTTCGATGTTCCTCAGGCCAAGGCCACATCCAGCACCATCATCAGGCTGAATCCGACGGCGAAGAAAAGGGTAGCTAGGTTGGAATGTCGGCCCTGGGACATCTCCGGAATCAATTCCTCCACCACCACATAAAGCATGGCACCGGCGGCAAAGCTCAGGAGATAGGGCAGAGCCGGGAGGATATGCTGGGCAGCAAAGAGGGTAAGCAAGGCACCGATCGGTTCGACAAGGCCGGAAAGGGCTCCTCCGAGAAAGGCGCGGCCTTTCCTCTCTCCTTCGGCTCGAAGCGGCATGGAGATGATTGCCCCTTCCGGAAAATTCTGGATCGCAATACCCAGGGAAAGGGCCAGGGCGCTTGCCGCCGTAATCTGCGCATTATCTGAAAGGAAACCCGCATACATCACCCCTACTGCCATACCCTCCGGAATGTTATGCAAGGTCACCGCAAGCACCATCATGGTAGTGCGGCCAAGCTTGCTTTTCGGCCCCTCAGCCTGGTCGCATCCCACGTGAAGATGGGGGATCAGGTGGTCAAAGGCAAGGAGAAACAGCATACCGAACCAAAAGCCTACAAAGGC
The DNA here is from genome assembly GCA_963649395.1 of Coriobacteriaceae bacterium. Taxonomy (GTDB): domain Bacteria; phylum Bacillota; class Clostridia; order Lachnospirales; family Lachnospiraceae; genus Scatomonas. Next base: position 14,932 of record CAVJHW010000019.1, read on the forward strand.
AGGGAGAAAGGACCATCTCCCCCGGTCTGCCGATTGCTCGATGGCAGGGAGCAGAAGACTCCATATGGAAGCGGCCACCATCACACCGGCGGCAAATCCTGCCAAGGAGCGCCGAACCAGGTCGCCAAGGGACTTTTTCATAAAGAAAACACAGGCAGAGCCCAATACAGTTCCTAAAAATGGGATGAGGATCCCAAGAAAGAGCTTCATATCTATCTCGCCTCCTTTGCCATCGGCTTCTCCGCCCTTATTCTGTTTCCTGACTCCTCAGGAAGTCTTCTACTTCCGCTCTGACAGGGATGGAGGGGGCTGCCCCGGGTCTGGAGACTGCAAGGGCAGCGGCAGCAGAAGCCCTTTCCAGACATTGGTCTATGGGTTTGCCTTGGCAGATGCCCGCCAGGAAGTAACCGCAGAAGGTATCTCCGGCCCCTGTGGTATCTACAGGCTTCACCGGATAGATGGCATGGGCGTAGACTTCCGTCCCCACCTTACAAAGGACTCCCTCGGAGCCCAGGGTCAGGACAAGGCAGGCAGCCGGATAGGAAGCAGACAGGCCTTCTAACACCTCTTCCGGGGAAAAGGTTTCCCCCTCCAGGGCAGCCATGGCGGCCCCTTCGCCCTTATTGACCAGGAAAAAGTCTACGCATTCCAGGGGCAATTCTCCTACGTTGGTAGGAATGGGAGAGGGATTAAAGGCCACCTGAAATCCTGCCTCATGGGCTTGTTTCATGATATAGGGCACCAGGTTGGTCTCATTTTGCAAGAGAACGATATCTCCCGCCTGCCCTTTTTCCCGCAGGACCCGATGGATATACTCCTTTGTCAGGCTCTGATTGCTTCCCCCGAAAACGATAATGCAATTGTCTCCCCGGGAATCTACCTGGATGATGGCATGACCGCTTTGGCCAGGCAGGGTCAATATGGAGGAGATATCTGCTCCGGCCTTTTCCAGCATTTCCGTGAGAGGGCCTCCGTCCTCTCCCACCGCTCCGGCATGAATCACCGCGGCACCTGCTCTTGCCGCTGCCACTGACTGGTTCAAGCCCTTTCCGCCCACTGCCTGGTGAAGGCTCTTGGCATGGATCGTCTCCCCCGGGCGCACAAAGTTCTCCACCTGATAAACCTTATCCATATTCATGGAACCAAATGAAATAATCTTCATGTCTTCCTCCTCTCCGAATGGCGTCAGCACTCCACCCTCCAGGAAAATACATAGTTTCCAGATCCGATGCTTAGTAGGATGTCTTCCTCCTCCTGGCTGATATTCTCAAGCTCGTCAAAATCCCATAGACTACTTCTTATGCTGGTCTCCAGGTCCTTTCCGGCTTCCTCAACCATTCCGGACTGAGAAGCTTCCGCCTTGGCTCTCTCTCCGCTTGCCCAAGACTGAGAGGCTTCTGTCCTGGCTCCCTTCCCGCTGGCGCTGGACAGGGTAATCTCTGGCTTGGCCCCCTTCCAGGATGCCCCGGACAGGGTAATCTCAGCCTTGGTATTGGCCGGGATGTGAACCTGGAGGATGCGAGTGGAGCCTTTTTCTTCCCATCGGCATCTGATCTCGCCTTGCTCTGACTGGTAGGAGGCTGCCACATATTGCAGTCTTGGAGTGAAATAAGGCCTTATTCTTACGGTATAGAAGCCCGGCTCTCTGGCACTGATCCCTGCCATTCCCTCCATCATCCAATTTCCGATGGTACAGTAGGCGGGCTGGATAAAGGAACACATGGCAATCTCTCCATCCGGTTGGATCCCGGCCATGGATTCCCAGACAGAAGTGGCACCTTGATTCACCTCATAGAGCCAGGAGGGATATTCCTCATCCAAAAGGAACTCATACATCTTCTCTGCATTACCATTTTCGCACAAAAGTTCCGGAAGTACAAGAGAAGAAGAAAATCCGGTATCCATTCCCTTTTGCTCCAACTGGTCTAAAATGCGATGCAAGAGCGTGTCCTTCTCGCCCTTACGGTAAAAGCCCATGTGCAATGCAAGAATCTGGGCTCCCACATACTTGGATTCGAGGATTTTACCGCTATCATAGAATTCGTGTATGGCTGCTCTACGTATTTTTTCGTAGGTATCATGATACCGGTCTGCCTCCTCCTGCCGTTTCAGGAGAAGAGCGATTTTCTCCATTAAAACCGCTGCGTAGGCATAATAATAGGTTCCCATGAGCCAGCAGAGACACTGGGCGCCAATCCGCACAGCTCCCGTTTTCTCATCCCTGCAGGCACTTGGGGTCATCCAATCCCCCCAATTCCAGTCTGCATTCCACAGATATTCCAGATCCCTTGCCCGCTCCGGTGTAATCTCACCGATCCAGGGCGGATTGGCATCTGCCGCTCTTCTCCTTTCCAGCTCAAACCACTTCTGCATCATAGGATAGTTTTCCTGCAGAATATGGAGGTCTCCATATTTCCAATAGAGGTGCCAGGGAAGGTGAATGACCACATCTCCCCATCCGGCAGTGGAACTGGTGATCCGTACATTGGCCAGTCTCCAATTGGGGATAATGGACGGGATTTCCCCCTCTTCCCCCTGCTCATACCTGCAATATTCCAGCCATCTTCGAAACATAGCCTGCGCATCTACATTGTAGCAAACCGTTGGGGCAACCATTTGCGCATCCCCGGTCCATCCGGAGCGCTCTCTATCCGGATTATCTGTCAGAATGGACAGCATGTTGGACCGTATGGTCCACTGGATGTTTTTCTGCAATTTATTTAACTTGGGGTTAGAGGTCACAATGCTGGCAGTTTGATCCACATCCATGGCCAGCAGCCTGGCTTGCGCGCCTGTCAGGGTAAGCGAACCCCTTTCCGATGTAACAGCCACATAACGAAAGCCATGGAGGGTAAATAGGGGATCGTAGTCCGCCTTTCCCTCCCCATCCAGCACAACCGTATCTGCCATCTGGGAATTCTCTCCCATGGTCTCATAGTAGTAGTTGCCCTCCCGATCCGGCACCTGGAAGTAGCGAAGAAGCACGTGATCTCCGGCCTGCCCTTCTAGGTGCATAACAGCTGTACCGGCTATCATTTGGCCAAAATCCAGAATCATCTCCCCCTTGGGAGATACATAGCTGGTAGCAAGCTCCAGCTTTTCCAGATATTTCATGGGCTGGGCATTCTGACCCTTAAGATTCCCCAGAGGATACTCCTTTTCCTCAACAGGTGTCCAATCTCTATCGTCATAGCCAGGCTCCGACCAGCCCTTCCTTTCCCTGGAGGCATCGTATTTCTCTCCGATGCTGAGATCTGCATACCGTCTCGGTCCTTGACAGGTGGAGACAAAGCTTTGATCGGAACCTAGGATCTCTGTATGACCATCTTCAAAAAGCAACTCCAGCTGGAGAAGCAGGCCTAACCGATCCCCATATCTTGCGGATTCACCAGAACAGCCCAGGCGGCCTGCCCACCAGCCATCGGACAGAGTAACTCCCAGGACATTGTCCCCCACTTGCAGCAATCCTGCCAAATCATAGGTCTGAACCTGCAGATAATCGTCATAGGGAGAAGCCTCCGGCGCCAGAAGGATATCCCCCACTTTACGGCCATTGATTTCCGCCGCGTAAATGCCATGAGCAGTAGCATACATCCTGGCCTTTACCGGCTTTTCGGAAATATAAAAGGATCTCCTCAGCATGGGGCAAGGGAAGAGAATATCCTCTCGGATTCTATGGGATTGCGCAGGGGCTTCCTCTGCAGGAATATCCTCCCCCCTTTCATCCACAATCCATCTGCGTTTTCCCTGATCGAAAGTCTGCAGTCTGCCGATATAGTCTTCCGCGGCTATTTCCTCCTTGTAAACCGGATGCTGGTTTGGCTCAATCCACCTTGCGCACCAATCCATCTCCCGCAAAAGGCCTGTCTCAAACCAGGCCTCTTCTTGACTGCTGCTTGTCTCTCCGTAGTTATCCGTCACCTCCACGGTCCAAAAATACCTGGTGCGACTTCTGCACAGATCCTTAGGCAGAAGCAAGGCTGCTTCCCTTTGCTCCACTTTGCCGCTGGTATATATCTTAGTCTTGCTCAAGATCCCCTTTTCCAAAACCTCTTCCCAGACAGTCAAGCTGAAGCTTTTTTGCACTAGGCTGCGCCTGTCTGATGCAAGATTCCAGGTCAGCCTGGGGGGAATCCCAGAGATCCCCAGCGGATTTTTCATAGATTCACACCGCAAATTACATACTTTCATTTCATTTCTCCTTCTCGCACCTCTTCTCAACCCTTTACGGCGCCTCCTGTAAGTCCCTCTACGATTTGAGAAGAAAAGAGAAAATACAGGACCACAATAGGAATCAGGGTAATGACCACGGCTACCATGGATTCTCCCATATAGGAGGTGAACTGGGTCAGATATCGGTAGATAGCCAGGGTCAAGGTCGTGGTCTTCTGTCCGCTTAGGAAAATCATAGGGATATAAAAGTCATTCCAATATTGAATGAAGGTGATCAAGGCCATGGTAAAAATAACCGGCTTACTGATGGGCAGAATAATGGTGCAGAAAACCCGAAAATCCGAACATCCGTCTAATCTTGCCGATTCCTCCAAGGCCTGGGGTATGGTCATGAAAAACTTTTGGAAGATCAGGCAGGACATGGATATCTCCGAAAAATAGATCAGCAGAACGCCGAACAGATGATCCGTCAATCCCACCGTTCGCAGAATCAGCAGGATCGGCAAAATCATCACCTGAATCGGAACCATGGTTCCAATCAAGGTATATTTGGAAAGGAATTCCCGACCCTTGAATCGATAGCGGGCAATCCCGTAGGCCACCATGGAGGACAGGAAAATACATCCCGTTGTGCCAAACACGGCCAGAATCAGGCTATTTTTGAAATACCGAAAGAAATTACCCGTCTGAAAGAAGGAAAGATAGTTCTCCAGCGTAAACTTCTTAGGCAAACCTGCCAGGTTGGTTACGATGTCTATCTTTGATTTGAAGGAATCCATCACTGTTATCACGATCACAAAAATAGTAATCATACAGTAGCAGATTAAAATGGCCGACAGAATTCCTCTCACCAGCTTGGCTTTTGTGGAATATACCTGTTTCCCGCCTATTATTTCATTCTTCTTGTTCACTGCTGCTCCTCCTAATTCTCGTAATCAAACTTATTCAGGATCTTGCGAAGCACGAAGGTCACCGCCAAGAGGAAAACAAAAACCACAATACAAATGGATGCTCCAAAGCCCATATCTGACTTCCCGCTGAGACCACTGCCAAAGGTATACCGATAAAAGACCATATTAGCAAAATCCAACGTTCCATTGACTCCCCCGGAGCCGCTGGTCAGCATAAAGGGCAAATCGAAGATGCCCAAAGCCCAGATGGTACTCATGGTAATAATAGAGGCACAGGAAGGAAGGGACATAGGAAAGAGAATGCGGAAAAATATCTGAAGGGTATTGCATCCGTCCATGCGTGCCGCCTCTATCACATCCCCGGAAACATTCAGGAAGTTGGAATACAGGATCATAATGCCGGGCCCCGAATTGGCCCAGATAATAACCAGGACCAATAGGGGAAAGGCAATCTTCGGATCTCCGAACCAACTGCTGGTAGACAGATGAAGGGTCTTTAGTATGCTGTTGGCCACTCCAAAATTGGGATTGAAGATCAGCATTCCAAAGAAGGCTACAATGGTAGTACTGATCACAAAGGGCATAAAGATCATGAATTGGATGAACTTTCTGCCAGGCACCTTAATGTAGAGCAAAAAAGCAATAAAATATTGATAGGGAGTAATGATGACCCATACAATGATCAGATATAGAATGTTATTCTTTAATGCATTGAAAAAGGTAGGTGCAAACCTGCTGTCTGTAAATAGGGTAAGGAAGTTCTTGATTCCTACAAAGTGAACCTTGCCCAGGCCCGACCAGTCCGTAAAGGACAGAAAGATCACGTAAAACACGGGGATAACGGCAAACAGGGTATAGAGGATCAAGCCCGGGGTTACAAAAAGCAGATGGTTTCTGTTTTTCTTCATATCTTACTCCATCTCAGCTGCAATCATATCCATATATTCATCTACCGTAATTTCATGAGTAAAGACCTTCGTTAAATTATCCGAAAATACCGTGGTTGCGATGGCATCCTTGGAATGTGCGGACAGAACCGTCTGCCAGGCCTCGTACACCTCCCCGTTGCTGGTATCCACCATCTCCTTGGCAATCTCATTGGTAGACTCAATCTCGGGAGAGCCAGATACCGCTTCGCTCTGCTGGATCCAGATCTGCTGTGCCTCTTTGGATGCACAGAAATTGGCAAAGGCGATAGCAGCCTCCGGATTCTTGCTGTTCTTATTCAGAGAAAATCCGGAGGAATAAGCCCCGATCAAACCTACGGCACCGCTCTCATCATTTCCGATATTGACCGCCCCAAAATTCAATTCCGGATTATTGTCCATAATAAGCGAATTATCCCAGGAGCCTGTGATCATCATAGCACTTGTGCCGCTGGCAAAGCCCAGGACCATGGCGTCCTCTGTCTGCACTCCAGTCCAATTATCCCCAAAATAACCGGCATCCGCCCAATCTACCAATTTTTGCAGGGCCTCCCGCGCCGGTTCTGCCGTCACGGACACGCTGTAATCCGCCAATTTGGCAGAATATTCCGGATCATAGGCTGCCAGCATGGGCTCATAGAGGAATTCCAGATACCAAGCGGACAGAGCTTGAGACAGGGGTATAATATCCGTGGTATCCTTGATTTCCTGACAAAGCTTCTCCAATTCTCCCAGGGTGGAGGGAACCTCCCATCCATGCTCCTCAAACAGATCCTTGTTGTAATAACAGGTTCTGGTGTCCAAAGTCAGCCAGGGGATGGAATAAATACCCTCGTCGATGGTGCAGATATCCATGGCACTTCCCTGGCAAAAGCTGAAGTCCACCACATCCGACAGATCCATCAAAGCCCCATTGGCTACCAGATCCGGCATCAGGGTATCCTTGGTGCCGTGAGTCCACAGCATGTCCGGACCAGTCCCCGCCTGAAAGGCAGTTTTCACAATGCTGATGTAGTCATTGTCATTCTTGATTTCATAGGACACCTTCACATTGGGATATTGTTGGTTGAAGGCTGCAATCAGAGAATCCAACTCATCCGCGTAGGTATAGGCATTGTACCAAAGGGTAAGCTCTCCGCCAAGCTCCGAACCTCCTGCCTCTCTCTCAGATCCGGAGACTGTTGCGCCTGCTGATGCCGTAGAAGAACCACCTCCCTGCTTGTCCCCTTCCCCGCTGCCGCAGCCGGTAAAGGCAAGGGTGGACGTAACTGCAAGAGTCGTAGCTGTCAGGATGCTCATCATCTTTTTGTAATTCATAATTTCCTCCTTCATGAAGAACCTGCTGGTGTTTTTTGTTGCTCTTATTGTAGTCTTCCCCAGTCCCTGACTCAAGGCAGCCAATTGTATCCTTTATTCACAATTCTAAAAGCCGCCGGAGGGTCTGCACACACCCCCTGCGGAAATTGATTCAGGATTTTATCCTTCCTTCAAGATCTGACCGAAATCCCTTCCTATACTCACTGACAGTTTGCTTCGTGATTTTCTTAAAGACCCGCACCAGATAGTTGGTACTGGCAAAGCCTGTCAATTCTGCCACCTCTTCCAGGGAATACCGGGAATTTTGCAGGTAAATCTTTGCCTTTTCGATCCTGCGTTCATTGAGATATTGTATCAGGGTCACCCCCGTGCGATTTTTGAATTTCTTACAAAAGGTGGAGCTGCTCATAAAGCTCAGATCCGTCAGCTGTTCCATGGTAATCTGTTCTCGCAGATGCTCCTCTATGTAACGAAAGACCTCCGACAAATCATCTCGATTCCATCTCTTCCCCAATTCCTCCCTGATATATGCCACCTGACTCAAAGCTGTTTTTCTTAGATGTTCCGCCGTGGCCGCCTGATGAATCGGTAGAGGCTGCAAGCGGAAGGCATTCTGAATCTCCTCCTGCTGTTCCAGCAGTCCATAGTTCTTCATAATATGGAAGAGGATCCGCTCCAAGCTATGCTCCAATTGGGTCTTCAAAACATAGGCAAGGACATTCTTTCTTCGGGCTTCGTTGAAATAAGTTTGCATCTCCTGCTCAAAATTCTCCATCCAGCCCTCCTCCAGCATATCGTAGGAGGGAATGGAGAGGGGCGGTATCTCCGCCAAAGCAGGTTGTCGATAATAGAAAATATCCTGATTGGCAGAGTAGAAGCCCTGGTTTAAGGCATGCATAGCTTCCTCGTATTTATCCTTGGTCTCTTTCAAATCCCTATAGAAGGAACTAACCCCCAGCATAGGCTTCTCGGACAGATAGGTTCGGATGGCCGAATAGATGGATTCCAACCGCTCTGCCCGTCGGCAAATTCTCTCCTCCTCTGACCATTCCTTCTCCAACTGCAGCAGGAGAAATATGTTTTTATTCCGAGGTGCCAGCACCGTATCAAGGGGATTATCTTCCACAATTTCCTCCAGCAAGTGCAGAAACATCATCTGATCCGTCTGCCCTGCCTCCTTTCCCTCCTCTGCATTTCTCCACCGAAAGACACACACAGAATAGACCCGGTCTGCCTGAAGCTCTGGTATTTGGTCCAATGATTTTTTGGCTATCACTCTTGCTCTTGCCCTCCCACTGGTGGTCTGGTATACCTTTTTCACCTCCTGGATCAAGCTTTCTTCTGTGATGCTATGTTTGATCATATAGCTGTCTGTTCCCTTTTGGATAGCCTCCTGGGCATAGGAAAAGCTCTCATGACAGCTTAGAATGATAATACCAGCTGCCAGCTGCTTTTCCCGAATATGTCCAATGAATTCCAAGCCATTCATCTCACTCATCTCGATATCCGTAATCACCACGTCCACCAGATTCTCCTGCAGGAATTCCAACGCCTCCTCTCCGGAGCCGAAGACACCCTTCACCTCAATGCCCTCTTTCCCATCCAGAAAGGATTGTATACCAATGCGGGAGAGTATCTCATCATCTACTATAATCGTTCGTATCATCTCTTCCCTCCCCCCTTTCTTCGGAGGCCTCGCACCTATCCTTGCGGAGGATAGGAAGCAAATAACTGACTAGAGTTCCTTCCCCCCGCTGGCTCTGAATATGCATAGAATAGGGCTCCCCGTACTCCATTCGAATCAGCTCTTCCACATGGTGGATTCCGACGTTGGTATGATTCTGCCGTTTTTCCCCCTCCTGCCTCCATTTCTCCAGGTCAAAGCCCAGGCCGAAATCTCTTACCTCCATATGGAGATTCTCATCCAGCCAAACTTTAATTACAATCTCCGTATTTTTGATTTTTCCCCGTCCCAGACCATGCACAATGGCATTTTCCACAATAGGCTGCAGCAGGAGCTTCCGAATACGACAGTCCTCCGCCTCCGGACAAACCTCCAGCCTCAGCTGAAAATTCATAAACCGTACCTGCTGAATGACCCCATAATTCTTCACCAGCTCCAATTCATCCCTCAAAGTATAATCTGCATCCTCCGTTTTGGAAGCACTCATGAAAATGTAAATTAAGGACTCCGTCACCTCCCGAATCTTATCCTGATGATTCAGCACAGCCAGCCATTTCAGGGTATTGAGGGAATTATAGATAAAATGAGGCACCAACTGGGAAGCCAGCATGGTCATTTGCAATCGATTTTTTTCCTCTGTCTCCTGTTTATATTGGTTCATCAGGCTCTCAATGCGATCAACCATATGATTGAAATGTCTGGACAGGCTTCGAAACTCCCCGGTTCCAGTCTCCGGCATAGCAATGGCCTGGAGATTATTCACGGCATAGGCATCCATATTCTTTTTCAATTCCTGGAGGGGATGAAAGACATATTTTTGCAGCAGGCGGATCATCAAGGCCAAAAACAAGAGATAAAGCAGGACAATGGCAAAAAATGGGGTCAGCATCCGGTTAACACCAAAGATCAGATCATCCAGGGCAATAAGGCTTACACAATACCAGTGGTAGGAGCCCAATCTCTTGGCAGCTAAGAAATATCTCTTTCCCCTGATGGACACAATCCGAGAACTAAGCTCTGCTTTCCCATCGGTGACGGACAATTCCAAAGTCCTTGCATCCTGCAGAATAGACTCGTCAGATGCCTGGTATACCCTTCCGTCTTCATCCGTAAGGAAATGATAGCGATAGGCATCATTCAGCTGATTCAGGGAATCTGTGATCACATTTTCATAGTAGACGTAGTAGATGGAAGCCACGTTCTTTTGTTTTTCGGAATTCAAAGACCGAGCCAGCACATAGGTCTTGCGATAGGCCTTCTGACCCATCTCACTTCCGAACCAATAGCATTGACCTCCTCCTTCCTGGACGATGGGAGCATATTTGTCCAAATCGATACCCGGATAAAAGCCTCCGCACAGGACACTGCCATCGGATAACCGCAGCACAACGGAGTAAACCAGAGAGTCTGTTTGGGCGATGGAATTCAATTTGTTCTGAAGCTGTGTTCTCTCAGACTCCCGCAGCACATGATCCTCCTCCAGCCAGTCCAGATAATCCCCGTAATAGAATTCCATGGATTTCTGCTCGCAGCTCTTCATAGCCTCCACAATCTGATTCCCCACTACATTCAGGGTATTGTAGGCTGCCTCCCTCTGCTCCCTGATCACATACCTTTGAAA
>CAVJHW010000019.1:25573-27200 GCA_963649395.1 Coriobacteriaceae bacterium
GGATAAAGGGTACAAAAACCAGAATCATAAAGGTTATAATGATTCTGGCCTTGATACTTCTGTTTTTGCTGATTCGAGAGGAAGCACCGTCACGCTTCCCCCTTCTCAGGTTTCCCCGTTTTCCCTGTTCTCTCATTTCCCTCATTTCTCTTTGCATGCTTATCGCTCTCCTTGCTGGGATGTCTGAAACTGATGCAGCAGTCTTCTTGCCGTGAAATTGGCTGGAAGAGCAAATCCCAATAGGAGGAGCAGGAGAATTGCCGCTGACAAGTATTGAGCCAAAAGCAAAAGAAGCCATAGCATCCCTCCCCAAACTCCCAACAGGAGAAGAGTATTGGGTAAGCGATGAAGGGCAAGGGCAAGAGAAAAGATCAGATATCCCCGACAGGAATTTTCAAAAAAAGCAAGGCTGGGGAAGAGATAAATCCCGGTCACTGCCCACAAAACCAGCACAAGATTCATCAGCACACGAATCCCTGTGGAATCCCCACCCTGATGGAGATAGAAAAAGGTATAATTCATCCCAAGACTGGCCAAGACCAGGAGCATAAGCCCCCACAGAAGCGTAGCTTTCTTAAAATTATCCCGGAAGGCACCAAAAAAGGTGGCCAGGATGGGCGGCTCCTGTCCCTGCTGATAGCGAAACAAGAGGGTATAGAGAGCCGTCAGGGATGCCCCCGCAGTAATGACCGGCAGGCTGCAAAGCAAAAAAAGCAGATTCCCGGCCACCACGTACATGATGGTTCTGCAGGTATTTATCAATCGTCCCTGGTAATCAAATACATTCTTCATATTCCCCTTCCATCCTCTCCCTATGCGCAGACATCGGTTTCATGTTCCAAAGACCTCAGCCCTCGGTCACATACCTCATTCTAACAGACAGTAGACTTGCATACAAAGAAGAATCTCGGAAAAATGATTCATGATTTTATTTGGTTGATTTCGATGCTTTGGCGGCGCTCTGTCTTGCTGAACGGGCAAAGCGGTGGTATCATCTATCTTGTATTCCTGCCTCCAATATCCCTTCTAAAGTGAACCCCTCTTGTGGGTCTTGCTTTGCGCTTCCAAGGAGACGGATGCGGGTATTCTGGAAAGCTCTGTATTCGATGCGATCAGGGTGGAGGAGGATGCGCCCAACAGCGCCCTCCCTAAGGGAATGTTAAGCGACATCCCGAACGAAGATCTGGTGACCAAGATTCTCTTTGGAACCCCAGAGCCGCCGCGCTTTGTCCTTCTCATGGGAATGAATCAGATGGCTTTGATTGACCGCAACAAATGGAACGAAAAGCGTTATCTCCAATTTGAGCTGGAGGAGCAAAGCCAGCGCAACGCCTCCGGGGTATCCCAGGATTTGAAATATACATTGCGGGAGAGCATCTAGCTGCTGGACATTGCCGACAACATTCGAGATGACGTAGAGGAAGTAGGCAAGGGTTATTACCTGCACGAGACCTTGGCTAAGCTCTATGACCTCATCTACGATGGCTATCCCAAGACAGTGGAAGAACTGAAGACCGCAGCCTCCGCCGGAAGCTTGCACGACATGTTCCTGATTGCACCCCTGAAGGCTCATAAAACTTGTCTGGCGGTCTGCCCATCAATCTCATCAGTATACGCCAGGAGAATA
>CAVJHW010000020.1:0-26325 GCA_963649395.1 Coriobacteriaceae bacterium
CTTCCGAGAAGCTGAGGGAAGCCGCCACATAATAAAACACCCGATACAATTCGTAATTAATATCCATCCATAAGACCTCCTTATAACTCTTACTAGGAATTATAAGAAGGAGGAGGAAATGTGTCAAGGGGGGAGGGGACTTGGGCGGTCGTTGACAAAAACAGGCTTGGTGCTTATAATGAATGAGAATATAGCGAATAACCGGGGCAGCATTTTCCCTGCTCGGGATAGAAGCGGATACAAAAAGGATTGAGGAGAAGGATAGAAGTCATGATTATCACATTGAAGGATGGTTCAACGAAGGAATACAGCAAGCCAATGACGGTCTTGGAGATTGCACAGGATATCAGTGAGGGACTGGGACGCATGGCTGCCGCAGGAGAATTGGATGGTCAGGTGGTGGATCTGCGTCATCCGGTAGAAGGGGATTGCCAGCTGAGCATTTTGACCGCCAACGATCCGGAGGGATTGGCGGCTTATCGCCATACCACCTCTCATATTATGGCCCAGGCGATTAAGAGGCTTTATCCCCAGGCCAAATTGGCCATCGGACCTTCTATCGCAGATGGATTTTACTATGATATTGATATAGAGGGGGGATTTACCCCGGAGGATCTGGAGAAGATCGAGGCGGAGATGAAGAAGATCATCAAGGAAGCCCTTCCTCTCAAGCGTTTTACCCTTCCCCGGGCAGAAGCCCTTGACCTGATGGAGAAGCGTCAGGAGCCCTATAAGGTGGAGCTGATTCAGGATCTGCCGGAGGATGCCGAGCTGAGCTTCTACCAGCAGGGTGAATTCATCGATCTTTGCGCCGGTCCCCACCTGATGTCCACCAAGCCGGTGAAGGCCTTTAAGCTGACCAGCCTGGCGGGGGCTTATTGGAGGGGGGATGAGCATAACAAGATGCTGACCCGTATCTACGGAACTGCCTTTCCGAAGAAGGCCGACCTGGATGCCTACCTGACCATGATGGAAGAGGCGAAGAAACGGGATCACAGAAAGCTGGGCAAGGAATTGGGACTCTTTATGATGCATGAGGCAGGTCCCGGCTTCCCCTTCTTCCTTCCCAAGGGCATGATTCTGAAGAATGCCCTGCTGGATTATTGGCACGAGCTCCACAGGAGGAATGGCTATCAGGAGATTTCCACCCCCATTATCCTGAACAGGAGTCTGTGGGAGACCTCGGGACATTGGGATCATTATAAGGATAATATGTATACTACGGTCATTGATGACCAGGATTATGCCATTAAGCCCATGAACTGCCCCGGAGGTGTGCTGGTCTACCAGTCTGAGCCCCGTTCCTATCGAGATCTGCCCCTGCGGTTGGGAGAGCTGGGGCTGGTTCATCGTCATGAGAAGTCCGGTCAGCTTCACGGCCTTATGCGGGTGCGCTGCTTTACCCAGGACGATGCCCATATTTTCATGACACCGGAGCAGATCCGGGAGGAGATCAAGGGGGTTGCCCGCTTGATTGACGAGGTATATAGCCTCTTTGGCTTCCGATATCATGTGGAGCTCTCCACCAGACCGGAGGATTCCATGGGAAGTGATGAAGATTGGGAATTGGCTACGGATGCCTTGCGGGGTGCTTTGGATGACCTGGGGCTGGATTATGCGGTAAATGAAGGGGACGGAGCCTTCTACGGCCCCAAGATTGACTTCCATCTGCAGGATTCCATCGGAAGAACCTGGCAGTGCGGAACCATCCAGCTGGATTTCCAGCTTCCCCTGCGCTTTCAACTAGAATATACAGGGGCTGACGGAGAGAAGCACAGACCTATTATGATCCACAGAGTGGCCTTTGGCTCCATTGAACGCTTTATCGGCATCCTGATCGAGCATTTTGCAGGAGCCTTCCCTACCTGGCTGGCCCCGGTTCAGGTCAAGGTATTGCCGATCTCCGAGAAGTTCCTGGATTACGGGGAGAAGATCAGGAAGGAACTGGATGCAGCCGGTATTCGCTCCGAGTTGGATGTCAGGTCGGAGAAGATCGGATACAAGATCCGAGAGGCTCAGAACCAGAAGATTCCTTATATGCTGGTAGTGGGAGCCAAGGAAGAGGAGCAGGGTCTGGTGGCCGTGCGTACTCGTCAGGGAGGTGACCAGGGCCAGAAGACTTTGGGAGATTTCCTTGCAGAGATTCAAGCAGAGATAAAAGAGAAGAAATAGGAAAAGAAATAGGAGAAAGTCCCCTTTAGAAGCCCGGAGGGCAGCTGCGGAGCACGGGAGTGCAAGGCAGCTGCCCTCCGGGACTTTTGTTTTTAAGGGGAGAAGCCCCGCGAGAACCCGAATTCTTACAATTCCACAGAAATCAGGAATTTCTCCCCCTTCGTATTTGCCGGATTCTCCAGATAGAGAGAGACCTGGGAGGTGTTTGCGGGGGCGCTGTAGGCCAGCTCTGCGGTGACGGTCTGGCCATCCTCGGATACCTCCGGCATTTTCTGGTCCGTCAGGTAGTAGGGGGAGCAGACAGTATCCCCGTTTGCGATGCAACGGAAGCTCATATCATCCACCAGGACAGGCTCCTGGCCCAGGGATTGGTAGGTGTAGGTCACCAGCAAAACCAGATCCGCCTGCTGGGTATCCGTCGTTGCCGGTCGGTCGGTTGTTTCTATGGATAAAATGGTCACGGAATAACTGGCTTGGCCGTCTTGCGTGAATTCACAGCTTTCTCCCGTCTTTCGCTGGATCGCTTCCTCCAGATCCGGCAGGTCTGAGGGAGCTGCCCCTTCCCCGGTTACCTGGGGGCTTGAGCTGGAAGAAAGGGAAGATGAACTGGTGCTGGTCTGGTCAGCTCCCTTCTGGCTTTTGCCACAGCCGGTTATCCATAGGCTTGCGAAGCAGAGGATGGTCAGAATGGAATAGAATAAATGCTTTCTCGAAAAATAATTTTTCATGGGAACCTCCTTGGATAAAGCGTTGGGCTATATTTTATCACCTCGCCCCGGGAATGGCAAGAGTCCCTTGTCCGCTTGGGGGGTGGAATGCTATAATGGCTCTGATGGCGGAGAAAGGAGGAGAATATGAGCGTAACAGTAGCTGATCTCTTGAAATTGCCCTCCCTGCAGCAGGCCAGGGTTCTGGGAGGGGCAGGCGGACTTTGCAAGGTGGTTTCCTCCATCTCGGTATTGGAATCCATTGATCCGGAGGTTCTGGTAAGTGAAGTGTTTCCCAGCGGAAAATACGCCGGCAGTGAGATTGTGATCACAGGCTTTCTCAACTGTACCCGGGATGTGGAATTGCAATGTGCCAATATTCGCCGCTTGATTGAAGGCGGAGAGGTAGGCATGGTGCTTTATTATGTAGGTATTTATCTGCCCCAGGTGGATCAAAGGCTGATCGACTTGGCTGATGCCCATGATTTCGTTCTGATCTCTATGCCGGAGGGGCAGGGCCACCTGCGCTATAGTGATCTCATCGCCGATGTGACGGAATGCATTTATCGGGACCGCTGGTCCAATCTGTCTTTGGTATCCGATATCCTGGCTCGCATCTCCTCCCTGCCGCGGCATCATCAGACCGTGGATACGGCCATCCAGATGCTTTCTGCAGAGCTAAGCTGTACGGTGGTCCTCACTACCCACGAGGGGGAGATATTGAATCTGGCTACCTGGCCCCGAGGCATGGATGAGACCATCCGCCAGGGGATCAAGACATCTCTCCCTGCCTTTGGCCGAAAGGAGGAGCTTCCCTGCCCCTTCCTTCCGGATGCCAGGCTTTTTTGCCTGCCAATCCGCTCAGATCTGGCCCAGCCCTTTCAGCTGATTTTGATCAAAAGTGCCTCCTCCTTTAACAGCTATCTCCTGGAACAGGCCGTGAATACCGTCCGTATTTGTATCAATATCTGGGGGCGCCAGCATGGAAGGGTGGCGATCCATGAGCTTTTGCGGGCCATTTTGCAGGACGAGCCATTGACCATGCGGCGGCTGGCGGAGATCTTCCAGGTGGATGAGACCTCTCTTCATGAGCTGTGGATCCTCTATGGGGTGCAGATGGAGGAGGGGGAGAAGCGCAGAGAAGAGCAAATGGAGGATTTTATCAGCCGGGTGGAGCAATGTGCCCAGACTGTGATAGGGGCCAGCTATGAGGGCTTGCCCATCCTATGCCTGAGCACCCCTTCCTCCCTGCGGGAAGCGGAGCGGGTGATGGAAGAGCTTCTGTCCATAGCCGGGAAGAATCCTTCGGAGGCAGTGATCCTGCGCTGCGGAGGCTTGCAAAATACATCCAGCTGCCGCAGTGCCTATCTCCTGGCCCAGGAACATTTGGCAAGTCTGAAGCGGATCTTCCCTCAGCGTCACTGCTTTCTGCTGGGAGACCTGGAATTCGCCGCTTCCTGTACCAAAAGCATCAGCCAAGGGGAGAATGTGGCTGTCCGGCAGACCCTTCCCCTGGCAGCTTTACAGGCGGATGGGGAGAGCAGTCTGCTGCTGGATACGGTTTGCACCTATCTCCTGGATTGCAATGGCAGCGTTACGCGAACGGCCGAGCTGCTCTTCCTTCACAAGAATACCATCAAATATCGCCTGCAGAGGATTGGTGACCTGCTGGGTTACCGGATCGGGAAAATGCCGGAAATGATGGAGCTTTACCGCAGTGCTGCAATTTATCGACTTTTGCATGCAGGGAGGGAAGGAATGCCCCAATCTGGAAGAGAGACCTGAAAAAGCTGTCTCCTGCCTTTGTCCGAAGGGACAAGGACAGGAGACCTTTTTTTTGCTTTCGCGACAGTATCCTTTGACGCGTTGAAGTGCTATGATGTGGGCATTCATTAAAATCGATCAAAGGAAGGAGCATTATTATGAGCGAAAAGAGCAGCGGATTCAAAATCGAGGAATCCCAGAGACAGAGCTGGTTATCGATTGCGGCGGTATGGGCCGGAGGTATGATCTGTGTTCCCTGTTTGATGATTGGAGGCGTATTGACCAGCGGCGGACTGAGCTTAAGTCAGATGATCCTGTCCATCCTGATTGGCTATGGCCTGATCTGCCTTTATATGATTTTTATCGGCATGCAGGCCTGTGATACCGGCCTTCCTGTGGCTGTGATGGCTTCAGGAGCCCTGGGGGAGAAGGGGGCTCGCTATATTATCAGTATATTGCTGGCCATTGCCTGCATCGGCTGGTTTGGCATCCAGTCAGCCACCTGCGGAAGCTCCTTCGCCAGTATGATTTCCACTATGCTGGGGATAGAGACTTCCCCGGTCTTTGTGGTGATCAGTTCCCTGGCCTGGGGGGTAATCATGCTGGTAACGGCCTGTGTCGGCTTTAAGGGCCTTAAATGGCTGAATTACATTGCAGTTCCCTTGCTGGTGATTGTCTGCCTCTATGGCCTGATCGCGGGAATTGTCAGCAATAACGGCGGAGAAGCCATTGCCAACTATGCACCGGAGCTTTCCGCGGGCATGGTCTATGGGATTTCCATGGTGGTAGCCTCCTTTGCTCTGGGGGGTGTTATTTCTGCTGATTATTGCCGTTTCGCCAAAAGTCGCGCGGATGTGGTGAAATCTTCCATCGTAGGAGTGATCCCGGCCGGTATTTTCATGCTGATGACAGGAGCTTTGATGAGTATTGTCACAGGTCAATATGATATTTCGGCTATTCTGGCCTCCCTGGGAGTTCCCTTCGTCGGCCTGATTGCTCTGGTATTGGCTACCTGGACAACCAACGTAACCAATGCTTATTCCGGCGGCCTGGCTTTAAGCAATTTGCTGGGATTTGACGAAACAAGGTTCAAGATTACAACTGCCGTGGCTGGTGGAATCGGAACCCTGCTGGCAGCCTTCGGTCTTTTGAATGCCTTCCAGGGCTTCCTGTCCCTCATGTCTGCTTTGATTCCTCCTTTGGCGGGGGTATTGATCGCTTCTTATTGGATCGTGGACGGCGGCAAGAAGGAAAGATTTGTGATTCGTCCCGGATTTTCCCCGGCGGGAGTGATTTCCTTTGGGATAGGGGCTATCTTCGCCTGTATTACCGGCGGCACCTTTGCCAATTTCCCGGGACTCGTAGAGGCGGCTCCCTTCCTGAACCAACCCTTTTTCGTGGGACCGGTGAACGGAATCCTGGTAGCCTTGATCTTGTATGTGATTCTGGCCAAACTTTTGGTTACAGTGTCAAAAGCCTGAGCCCACGACATGCTTGCATGTCGGTGGGGGAAGGGCTTTATGACACGCCCCTCAATGAGGGTGAAGTGGGGCGAAAGCCCCGCGAGAACCCGAATTGAGGGAGGATTGTGGGAGTGCGTAGCACGGAACAATCCGTGTAACCACAGGTTTGGGTGTTTTGACACCCAAACCAACTTTTACTGGATAAGAAAAGGAATGGGCAGTAAGGGGTTGCCCCGGCTTTCCTTCGTGGTGGAGCCGCTGTAAGGCGGCATAGAGGTTTAGATAGAAAGAGGTTAATGACATGCGTAACATCGGAATTCCCGAAATTGAAGATATCGCCACCGGAGCGGCTCTGCTGGGAGCCGGCGGCGGCGGCGATCCCTATGTAGGTAAATTGATTGCCATAGATGCGGTGCAGGAGTGTGGACCGGTTTCCCTCCTGGATCCTCAGGAGGTGCCGGATGATGCCTTGATCATCCCCATTGCCATGATGGGGGCGCCCACGGTTTTGGCGGAAAAGGCTATTAATGGCACGGAATACCAAAAGCTCTTTGATATGGTTTCCCGCTTCTTTGGAAAGGAAATCTATGCCTTTATGCCCATGGAGGCTGGCGGCGTGAACTCCATGCTGCCTATTGCGGCCGCTGCCCGTCTCCACCTGCCCCTGGTGGATGTGGATGGCATGGGACGTGCTTTTCCGGAATTGCAAATGGTCACTTTTACCATTGGCGGCATCAAGGCGACTCCCATGGCCTTGGTGGATGAAAAGGGCAACAGCTGTATTTTTGAGACCATCACCAATCAGTGGACGGAGGAGCTGGCTCGGGCTGTCACCATGAGCTGCGGGGGATCGGTATCTGTTTCCCTGTATCCCATGACCGGCAGACAGATGAAGGAATTTGGCGTCCATGGCATTGTGACGCGCAGCCAGCGACTGGGGGCAGCCATCCGCACCATCAAGGACTGCGGGGAGGGGACGCCGGAAGACCATTTTCTGGAAATGTCAGAGGGCTTTAAGCTCTTCAAGGGCAAGATTGCAGATCTGCTTCGGGAGACTCGCTCCGGCTTCAATTTCGGCAAGGTGGTATTGGAGGGGATCGGAGAATACAAGGGGCAGTCAGCTTATGTGGAATTCCAGAATGAGAATCTGACAGCCACGGTGGAAGGGGAGCTTTTGGCGACCACACCGGATCTGATCTCCCTGGTAGATACGGAGACCTTCCTGCCCATCACCACAGATGCCCTGAAATATGGCAAGCGGGTTATGGTGGTGGGATTGAAGTGCTTTCATCTGTGGCGAACCCCCAAGGGACTGGAATTGGTGGGCCCCCGCTATTTCGGGGTAGATACGGACTATATTCCGCTGGAAGACCGCTGCAAGGGAGGACATGGATATGTATAAGCTGGGAATTGATGTGGGGGGAACCAATACCGATGCGGTCCTGATCGACCAGGACCGCCAGGTGGTGGCAGATATTAAATATCCTACTTCAGAGGATATTTATGACGGAATTCTGGGGGCTATGCGCAGGGTGCTGGAGGTATCCGGGGTGAATCCGGAGGAAATAGGCCAGGCCATGCTGGGGACGACCCAATGCACCAATGCCATTGTAGAGCGAAAGCACCTGGCTCCCATCGGTATTCTTCGCATAGGAGCCCCTGCCACTACAGGCATTCGACCTATGGTAGACTGGGCAGAGGATATCCAAAGGATCGCCGTGGGCAGTGTGGTGATCCGGGGAGGATTCGAATATGATGGAAAGGAGCTGGCCCCCTTGGACCGGGATGCCGCCAGAGCTTTCTTCGAGGAAATGAAAGAAAAGGGCGTCCGCTCTATCGCCATTTCCTGTGTCTTCTCCACGGTTCGCAATGACCATGAGCTGGAGATCGCAAAGATCTGTCGGGAGGTCATGGGGGAGGAGGTGCATGTCTCTATTTCCAGTGAGATTGGTTCTATGGGACTGATCGAGCGGGAGAATGCCACCATTCTCAATGCAGCCCTGTGGCAGGTAGCCCAGCGCTTCACCGAGGGCTTTGCCAGAAGTCTGCAGGATGAGGGAATCAGCAAGGCGGAGGTCTATCTTAGCCAAAACGATGGCACCTTGATGACTATGGAATATGCCCGTCGCTATCCTATCCTTACGGTGGCCTGCGGTCCCACCAATTCCATACGGGGAGCCGGATATCTGTCTTCCCTGAAGAATGCCATTGTGGTGGATGTAGGCGGTACCACCACAGACCTGGGAGTGATTCAAAATGGCTTTCCCCGGGAATCCAGCGTAGCGGTGACCATCGGAGGGGTGCGGACCAATTTCCGGATGCCGGATGTGATCTCCATCGGCCTGGGGGGCGGATCTATTGTAAGGGTCAGAGAAGACGGCAGTGTGACGGTGGGTCCGGACAGCGTGGGATATGAAATCAGCAAGAAAGCCCTGATCTTCGGCGGAGATGTCATGACTGCCACAGATATTGCGGTACGCTTAGGGCTGACAGACCTGGGGGACAAGACCCAGGTGTCTGACATACCGCAGGAGGTGGCAGAAAAGGCCCTGGAAGTCATCCGCGATCTGGTAGAGGACAGCGTAGATGCCATGAAGGTATCCAATGCGGATATGGATCTGATCCTGGTAGGGGGCGGATCTATCATTCTTCCAGAGAAAATCAGCGGTGCTGCTACGGTGCGCAAGCCGGAGCATTTCGGCTGTGCCAATGCCATCGGCTCTGCTATTTCCAAGGTAAGCGGCTGCTTCGAGAAGCTGATGAATTATGATGAGCTTCCCCGGGAGGAGTCCCTGGAACAGGCTCGGAAGGAGGCCATGGCTTTGGCAGTGCAAGCCGGAGCCCTGGAGGATACGGTGGAGATCATTGAGATGGAGGATGTTCCCCTGGCTTATTATCCGGGCAATACCAACCGGGTCAAGGTCAAGGCCGCGGGGGATCTGAAATAAACCCCCATGCTGCACGCTGTTCCGCTCCACCACGAATGAAAGCCGACTGCTCCGCACTGCGTGCTCCCGCAGTCGCCGCCGGTATCAACAATCCGCCCTATCGGGCTACTTGTCGATACCGGCTTGCCCGACAAATATCCGTGCTTCGGTGCATGCTAGCATGCCCTCAGCCCGGCTGCTTGTCGGGGCTTTCTTAGTAAATGTGATAAAAAGCCCTTGACGGCTGTCGGGGGGAGTGGTACACTATCAAGGTGTGAAAACGAAGAAGAGTGTCCGCTCTCACCTTAGCGCAATCGGGCGACTAGGGTTTATATGGGAATGATAAAGGTTTCTTTATTGTGGCTTATGGTGCGGATGGTCTTGCTGTCCGCACTTTTTATTTGCCTGGAATCTGGTCTGGATGGGAGTGCGGAGGGGGCAAAATGTCAACAGTGAATTGGGATGGAGGTACACTACAATTAGCGATTTAATGATTAACGAGCAGATTCGTGACAGGGAAGTCCGTCTGGTCGGTGAGAAAGGGGAACAGTTAGGTATTATGTCCGCCAGGGATGCATATCTGAAGGCGCAGGAAGCAGGGCTGGATCTGGTGAAGATCGCTCCCAGAGCTAAACCGCCGGTCTGTAAGATTATAGATTATGGCAAATACAGATATGAGATGTCCCGGAAGGAAAAGGAAGCCCGCAAGAAGCAGAAAACTGTGGAAATCAAGGAAGTACGACTGTCTCCTAACATTGATACCAACGATCTGAACACGAAAGTAGGTGCCGCAAGAAAATTCCTGACCAAGGGAGATAAGGTGAAGGTTACCTTACGTTTCCGAGGCAGGGAGATGGCTCACATGAACAGCAGCCGACACATCCTGGATGAATTTGCTGAGCAGTTGTCGGACATCTCGGTGATCGAGAAGGCACCCAAGGTGGAAGGCAGAAGCATGACAATGGTTTTGACCGAAAAAAGGAATTGATAACTAAGGAGGAATAGACAATGCCTAAGATGAAAACAAGCAGAGCAGCAGCTAAGCGCTTTAAGGTGACCGGTACCGGTAAGTTAGTAAGGAATAAGGCTTACAAGAGCCATATCTTAACCAAGAAGTCCCGTAAGAGGAAGAGGAACTTAAGACAGCAGACCACCGTGGATGCTACGAATGTTAAGAACATGAAGAAGATTTTACCGTACTTATAATTGGTTAAGAGGAGGAAGACAAAATGGCAAGAATCAAAGGCGGCTTGAACGCTAAGAAAAAACATAATAGAGTATTGAAGCTGGCAAAGGGTTACAGGGGAGCCAGAAGCAAGCAGTACAGAATCGCCAAGCAGTCCGTGATGAGAGCTTTGGCTACCGCATATGCCGGCAGAAAGCAGAAGAAGCGTCAATTCCGTCAGCTTTGGATCGCCCGGATCAATGCAGCTGCAAGGCTGAACGGTCTGTCCTACAGCAAGTTTATGTATGGCCTGAAGGTAGCCGGTGTGGAGCTGAATAGGAAGGTTCTGGCCGACATGGCAGTCAACGATAAGGAAGGCTTCGCAAGCCTGGCAGATCTGGCTAAGAGCAAGATCGCCTGATACAGAGCTGGTATACTAGATGCAACTGGATGCAGCTGGGTGCTGCTGGGAAGCGCCTCTCCTGCAGGTATTCAAAAATATGGTGTCCGGAATTAATCTGGGCACCATATTTTTTTGACCGATTCCAGGCGGCTGCTCATACCGCACAGGAGAGCATCTGCTAGGGTAATGGCAGTCATCGCCTCTACTACTACTACAGCCCTGGGCACAATGACAGGGTCATGACGGCCTCTAATCTCCAGGGTAATGGGTTCTCCTTGGCGATTGACGGTCTGCTGGGGGCTGGCGATGGAGGGGGTGGGTTTGAAGGCTGCTCGCAGGAGGATGTCGCTGCCGTCGCTGATGCCTCCCAGGATACCCCCGGCATGGTTGGTCAGCTTGGTAATGTGGCCCTCTTGGTCCCTGGTGAAGGGATCGTTATTCTCCTGACCGGTGGAAGCGGCGGCGGAGAAACCGTCCCCGATCTCTACCCCCTTGACAGCCCCGATGGACAGGATAGCCTTGGCCAGGTTGGCATCCAATTTCTCGAATACCGGATCTCCGGCGCCAACCTTCATGCCCTGCACCAGACATTCCACTAGGCCGCCGGAAGAATCCTGACGCTGCAGGCATTCATCCAGCCATTGGGAGGCCTCAGCGGCTGCCTTTGCATCCGGCATATAGAGAACATTGTTGTTAATCTCCTCTGGGCAGAAGGTCTGTATTGAGATGGGACCGATGGAACGGGTATAGGTGGTCAGGCTAATCCCCAGCTCTTGCAAAAGGAGAGAGGCCACGGCTCCCGCCGCCACCCTTCCGATGGTCTCCCGGCCAGAGGACCGGCCGCCACCCCGGTAGTCTCGAAAGCCATATTTCCTATCAAAACCGTAATCCGCATGCCCCGGCCGATAGCAATCGGCGATATTGCTGTAGTCCCTGGAATGCTGGTCGGTATTCCATACCATCATGGACAGGGCTGTTCCGGTGGTTCTCCCTTCAAATACCCCGGACAGGATCTCCACCCGGTCTGCCTCTGCCCGCTTGGTGGTATAAGGGCTTTGACCAGGCTTACGCCGGTCCAGAAAGACCTGAATCGCCTCCTCACTGATGGCCAGCCCGGCCGGACAGCCATCCACAACCACACCTACTCCCCGTCCGTGGGACTCCCCC
Source organism: Coriobacteriaceae bacterium (assembly GCA_963649395.1). Taxonomy (GTDB): domain Bacteria; phylum Bacillota; class Clostridia; order Lachnospirales; family Lachnospiraceae; genus Scatomonas. The sequence goes on from CAVJHW010000020.1 coordinate 11,769, forward strand.
CAGGTGGTAATACGAAAAATAGTCCCAAATGATGAACCTGCCATATTGTATCTGTGTTCCCTTTCTTTGCAATGTAATAAAAAAACAACTGTTCTGAGCCAACCCGTGAGATAAGACCGTCCTTTAACAGTAGTAATTTATATCCTCGATCACAAACGCCTTTTTCCATTTGTCGCAAATAAGAAAAAACTGAGCTGATATAAACTCCATCAGTTCATTTAATTCTCTAGTGGCAATCCGACTTCCATTACTTGCTAAAATGCATCTGCCGGATCGAGTAAGCCAGACTTTTGTTGCGTTAGGAGAAGGCTTTCCCTTTGAAACATGGACATGAATGGGTTCGCCCTCTTCATGAGACCAGAAATATATGGTATAACCACTGACTGTGAATAATTTAGGCAATATGGATTCCTCCACTTTCTGCATATTTATAGAATAAATGCGCATTGCTATGCAATAGTTCCTCAAACATCTCAATTTCTGATTCTGAAAACCCTTCTTTTTCCGTCCATTTGTAATCGGGTAATTCACAGCGTGCAGAATCAAAACCGTTTTCAGTCGGACGTTCGAAGTTAACAATGACTTTTTTAACTCCGTTTTCTTCAATAATATGAGAATGAACAATCTCTGTTTCATCCGCTAAGGTCATGTAGTGGTACATCATAGGACAGCACCTCTTTTCTGTTTCTTGTCAAACTATCCATAGGGAATCTTCTATGGGTATTGTAAAACACCAGCCGGGGGAATACAAGTCTTTGTTTGACAAACAAGTGGGCCGCGCTTATAATGTTCTTTGTACCATGGGGATTTTTTCCCAGCTATGACATAAGGAGCCGGGTGAAATGGTTAAAATATACAAGACAGTGGACAGAAATGTGCTGGAGCAGCAGGAAGAGCCATCGGATGGCTGCTGGATAGCCCTGACGGATCCTACGGCGACAGAGATTTTTGAGATTGCCCAGAGATATGACATTGAAGTAGATGACCTGCGGGCTCCTTTGGATGAGGAGGAACGGTCCCGTATCGAGTCAGAGGAGAATTATACCCTGATCTTGGTGGACATTCCGGCTTTGGAGGAGAGAAATGACAAGGACTGGTATGTAACCATTCCTATGGGTATTATAGTGGTGGATAAGGTAATCATTACTGTCTGCCTGGAGGACACACCGGTTTTGGGCAGCTTTATGGATGGTCGTGTCCGCAATTTCTATACCTATATGAAGACTCGTTTCATCCTGCAGATTCTCTATAAGAATGCCAATATGTATTTGCATTATCTGCGTATCATTGACAAGAAAAGTGAGCAGATCGAGAGTCTCTTGCATTCCTCCCAGAAGAACAAGGAGCTGATCGAGCTTCTGGAGCTGGAGAAGTGTCTGGTTTACTTCACTACCTCCCTTCGCTCCAATGAGCTGGTGCTGGAGAAGCTGATGAAGACGGAATCCATCAAGCATTATCCGGAGGATCAGGATCTGCTGGAGGATGTTATCATTGAGAATAAGCAGGCTATTGAGATGGCCGGTATCTACAGCAACATTCTCAGCGACATGACGGAAGCCTTTGCCTCCATCATTTCCAATAATCTGAATATCGTTATGAAGTTCCAGGCTACCGTGACCATTGTCCTATCCATTCCCACCATTATTTTTTCCGCCTACGGCATGAATCTGATGGGGGTGGGTATGCCCTTTTCCGACAATCCCCATGGCTTCCTGCTGGTATGCATCTTTGCCATAGCAGTCAGCCTTTTCCTGGCCTTTCTTATGGCCAAAAAGAAGCTTTTCTAATAAACCTCAGGCCGCTCTTCCGGGACGGCACCACCACACTAGGAGGGATGGGACCCATGAAGTTCCTAAACAAACTAGAGCGAAAGTTTGGCAAATATGCCATTCCCAATCTCACAAGGTATATTATCTTTACCTATATCATCGGCTATATCTTATATTTTATCAGTGCCTACGGGGTGAATATCCTGGGTTGGCTGGCTTTGAACCCCTATCTGGTCCTGCAGGGTCAGGTATGGCGGCTGGTGACCTGGGTGCTGACGCCTCCGGGACAGCCGGATATTTTTACTATCATTATGCTGATCTTCTATTACCAGCTGGGAACCGTTTTGGAACGTACCTGGGGGGATTTTATGTACAATGTCTACATTTTCCTGGGTCTGATCATGACGGTGGTAGGCTCTTTCATCCTCTGCGCCTTCCCTTATGGAAAGTTTCTCTTCCAGTTGGCTGGGGTGGGAGGTATCAGCCTGGTTTCTACCTACTATGTCAGTCTGTCCATATTCCTGGGATTTGCTATGACCTTCCCGGAACAGCAGATCCTCTTTATGTTTATCATACCCTTGAAGATTAAGTACCTGGCCTTGGTGGATGTGGCTTATCTGATCTATTCCATGATCAAGGGAGGCTGGGTATCTGTTGTCACGATTTTGTCTTCTCTGGCTGGAACCTTGATCTTCTTCCTGGCCACCCGGAATTATAAGAAGTTTAACCCCAAGGAAAGGCAGAGAAAGCGGAAGTTTGCCAAGGCTATGGGCTATGGTCAGGCTCGTGCCAATGGCAGCGGAGGCCAGATCGCTCGGCATAGGTGTGCTGTCTGCGGCCAGACCGAGCTGGACAATCCGGATCTGGAATTTCGTTTCTGCTCCAAATGCAATGGGAATTATGAATATTGCCAGAATCATTTGTTTACCCATGAACATATTAGATAGGAAGTATCTCATGTTAACCTGCCGGTGGCGGAGCTGGATGTAGATGGATTGGAGGATATGCCAGATGATGAAACGAACCAAGATAGTCTGTACCATGGGACCGAATTCGGATCAGCCGGGTATGTTGGAGAGTCTGATCGACGCGGGGATGGATGTGGCGCGCTTTAACTTCTCCCACGGGGATCATGAGGAGCACAAGGAGAGAATGGATCGCTTGAAGGCCATTCGTCAGGACAAGAAGATTCCGGTTGCCATCCTCCTGGATACCAAGGGGCCGGAGATTCGCACAGGACTCCTGGAACATGGGGGAAAGGTTAATCTGAAGGAGGGGGATAGCCTGATATTGACCACCCAGGAGGTGGCGGGTAATGCCCAGAGAATCTCCGTCAGCTACAAGGATCTTCCGGCAGACCTGAAGGAAGGGAATATCATTCTGGTAGACGATGGGCTGATTGAGCTCAAGGTGGAATTCCTGTCGGAGACAGAGATCAGCTGTCGGGTCATCAATGGCGGCGAGCTGGGAGAGCGCAAGGGAGTGAATGTGCCCAATGTGGCAGTGAATCTGCCGGCCATCACCGAGAAGGATAAGCAGGATATTCTATTTGGCATCCACCAGGAGATTGACTATATTGCTGCCTCCTTCGTAAGAAAAGCGGAAGATGTGCTGGAGATCAAGAGATTCCTCCGGGAGAATCATGGAGACCATATCGATGTCATAGCCAAGATCGAGAATGCCGAGGGCGTTGAGAACATCGATCAGATCATTGCCGCAGCGGATGGCATTATGGTGGCACGAGGAGATCTGGGAGTGGAGATTCCGGCCTACCAGGTACCTCATGTCCAGAAGACCATTATTGAGAAATGCAATCACCACTATAAGCCGGTGATCACGGCCACCCAAATGCTGGATTCTATGATCCGCAATCCCCGCCCCACCCGGGCAGAGGTGACGGACGTGGCCAATGCCATCTATGACGGCACCGACGCCATTATGCTGTCCGGGGAGACGGCCATGGGCAAATATCCCCTGGAGGCGGTGGAGATGATGACCCATATAGCCCTGGAGACGGAGAAGTTTCTGAAGTTCGAGTCTTATCGGGATGTGGAGATGGCAAGGGGATCTGCCAGTGTATCCTCTGCGGTGGGCTTTGCGGCAGTGGACATGGTGGACCATATCAAGGCTGCCTGTATCGTCACCCCCACCATGTCCGGACAGACGGCCCGTCTGATCTCCAATCTGCGCCCCAGCGTACCCATCTATGCGGTAACTCCCCATGAATGGGCCAAACGCAAGATGCAACTCTATTGGGGGGTTCGGTCGGTGACCGGATATATGGAGGATACCACGGAAAATATTATTTCCCATGCCCTTTATATGGTAACCCGGGAGAAGCTGGCCAAGAAGGGGGAAATGATCATTTTCACCGCCGGGGATCCGGCTACCAACGAGGTAAGCAACGAGGGCAATGCCACCAATATGCTGCATATCGTCCAAGTGAAGTAAGGAGACTAGTTATTATGAAAAAGCCATTTGTGTCAAAAGAGAAGCTGACGGAGATCGTCCGGGAGATTCCCACCCCCTTCCATCTCTATGATGAGAAGGGCATTCGTGAAAATGCCAAGGCGGTGCAGGAGGCCTTTGCCTGGAATCCGGGATTTCGGGAGTATTTTGCCGTAAAGGCCAATCCCAATCCCACCCTGATCAAGATTCTTAAGGAATATGGATGCGGCTGCGATTGCTCCTCTTTGACGGAATTGATGCTGTCAGAGGCTATGGGCTTTTCCGGAGATCAGATCATGTTTTCCTCCAATGTGACCCCGGCTAAGGAATATCAAAAGGCGGAGGAGATCGGTGCTGTCATCAATCTGGATGATATCACCCATATTGATTTTCTGGAGGAGACCCTGGGATATATTCCCAAGAAGATCAGCTGCCGCTACAATCCCGGCGGCCTCTTCCGGATCAGCAATGACATTATGGATAATCCCGGGGATGCCAAATATGGTATGACCACGGAACAGCTCTTCCAGGCCTTTCGGATCCTGAAGGCCAAGGGGGCGGAGGAATTCGGCATTCATGCCTTCCTGGCCAGCAATACCGTGACCAATGATTATTATCCCATGCTGGCAGAGGTCCTCTTTCAGCTGGCAGTCAAGCTGCAGGAGGAAACAGGCTGTCATATCGGCTTCATCAACCTGTCCGGGGGTGTGGGCATTCCCTATAAGCCGGATCAGGAGGCCAATGACATCCGGGTCATCGGTGAGGGGGTACGCAAGGTCTATGAGAAGGTGCTGGTTCCAGCAGGCCTGGGAGATGTCAAACTCTGCACCGAGATGGGACGCTTTATGATGGGACCATATGGCTGCCTGGTGACCACGGCCATTCATGAGAAGCATATCTATAAGGAATATATCGGCTGCGATGCCTGCGCCGTCAACCTGATGCGGCCTGCTATGTATGGGGCCTATCACCATATCACGGTTATGGGCAAGGAGGATGCCCCCTGGGATCATAAGTATGATGTGACGGGGTCCCTTTGCGAGAACAATGACAAGTTTGCCATAGACCGTATGCTGCCCAAGATCGACGTGGGAGATTTGCTGGTCATCCATGACACCGGCGCTCACGGCTTCGCCATGGGCTATAATTACAATGGCAAGCTCTGGTCGGCAGAGGTTCTGTTGAAGGAGGACGGAAGCTTTGAACAGATCCGTCGGCCGGAAACCCCTAAGGATTATTTTGCCACCCTGGATTTTACTCCGGAGTATAAAAAAATGTTTGGAGAATAACTTGATTTTACCTCAACCTTGTGGTAGAATGTCTAAGTGTTCCGCAGGCGACCTGCGGAACACGGATAGGCCGGCGTGTCGGAATTGGCAGACGAGGCAGACTCAAAATCTGTTGGCGGCAACGTCGTGCGGGTTCAAGTCCCGCTGCCGGCATAGGAAGAAGACCGTTATCTGGATGCAGCCAGTGTCAGTAGGCTAGTGTCCGGATGGCGGTTTTTTGCTTTTCATCTATTGCAAATTTACCTGTGCTATGTTAGATTAAAGTAAGAGCAAGAGAAAGGTTTCTGCCCCCGGCAGTCAAGCGCCGGGTACAATTAAATAGAAGCAGACAGTCATTTATCCTGCCTTTGGGACAGGAAGAGACGGAATGGGGTGAAAGTCCCCGCGAGTGGGTCACTGTGAAGCCGCGGCAAGTGGATAGGAGCAAGCGGATAAGTCAGATACGCCGACTGTCTGTGGACGCCTGCCGTCACCGGGGATGTCTGCACATGAGTCAAAAGAGAGATACGCGAGAGAAAGCGTCTGTGCGCCCTATAACCGGTGGCACAGACGCTTTCTTTTGCTAGTGGACTGACAGGTTGATGCAAGGGCTGATTGACCGGTCTATAGGCCTATTTGACTGCGCCTTCTTACCAACTATCAACGTGTCAGCATACCGGAGTTCCTGGAATACAATACACGAAAGGAGAAAAGCATGTCATGAAGAAGAGAAAAACGCTTCTGGCCTTGCTTCTGAGCCTCCTTATGCTGCTGGGAATGCTTCCCACGGGCATATGGGCGGAGGAAGGAGCATCGGATGGATCCTCCCAGACAGAGAACCAGGTTCCTGTTCTGGTGGAGGGCGTGACCGATCGAACTGTGACCATTCAGACCGGTCTCAGCTATCAGCTGGATGACCTGATGAATGGTAAGATTTTTACCGACCCGGACGGAACAAGCCTGACCTATGCCAACTATTTCTACCAGAAATCTACGGATGGGGGAGCGACCTGGGGAGAGCGCACCGGTTTTCAGGCAGGACTTTACGGGGGTGTGGAGAAGAGCCTGACCAATAGTGTGGCAGGAACCTACATGTATCGCTTCGTAGCCAACGATGGCCAGGGAGATTCTACGGATACCTGGACCCTGACCCTGATCGTACAGGATGTGGTAAGGGAGAATATCAATTTCTACCTGAGTCAGGATCAAAATTACAGTACCACCTCCCAATACCCCAGCCTGGAGCTCTACAAGACAGCCGGTCTGGACCAGAACAATTACGATTATGTAGGCTGGTTCACCAACGGGGAGGGGCAGACAGAATATGTCTACAATCCCCATGATTATACCATCGAGGATGGGGATACGGATTATGTTGTGGTGGGAGAGAACAAGTATGAGCTCCACGATTACGAGAAGATCTCCTTCACCAACAGTGCCTTCGATGATACGGACACCAGTGCTACGGCCAGCGGAACGGTAGTAAACAAGTATAACATGTTCTACGCTTCCCTGGAGACGGGGCGTTATTCCACCAGAGGCTATGGCTGGAATGCTGACACAGAAGCCTACGATGTCTACCTGGGTGGCCAGAGCCTGAAGCTTCCCATGGAGAAGGATATCTATGGGGGCGGCGGCAATGATATTTATCTGACCTTGCTTGCCTGCTATGCCTCGAACCGAAAGACAGATAATACTTATTTTACAGCAGAGGAATATCATATAGAGATGGATATGCCGGTGACCGGAAGCAGGGTACATTCCGGTACTGCCTTTAATTATCTACGTTACGGCACTACCTATGCTGCTTATCCCTTCCTGATCTATGCGGCCGGTAATGCCTCTCTCTACAACCTGTATCTGTATCCGGAGGATACCGATACTTATATCCTAACCCAGCAGAGCAACCTGTATACCAATAAGAGTAGCTCGATGGCGTCACGAGGCATAGCGATGGCCAAGGCGGCTCTCATGAGTATGACGGTACCGGAAAATGCAGAATTCCATATTTATTTCCAGTACAATAATTTCAATACGAAGTCGGTAGAGCCTGTGGGAGATGCTGTTGTCAACGGAGATGGGACCAAAACTCTGTCCTATAAGATTTCCCAGGGCAGCAATAATTACACCTGGCGGTTGAGGGATCCCTCCGGCACCTATGTGACCAAGGCCGGCTGGATGCCCAATGTCAGCAAGGACACAAGTCTGAATATTGGATTTGATGAGGATTCGGCAAAGGATCAAAAGACCCATGACAGCTCCGCTTTGGGCACCGCGGTAAGTTCCCGAGATGAGGCGGATCTGCAGGTATATCTCAGCCACAGCGGCTTTTTGTCCACCTCGGATACCAAGCGTATCCGTGCCTTCCGCATGTGGCAGGTGATCAATTCCGATACGGCCAATATCATGGTGGAGCCGGATTTCAATTTCCAGGTGCTGCAGGGCAGCGCCGGGGATATCTCCCAGGTGAATGGCGGGAACGCAGGAGGAAATTGGATCGATGTGACCCCCAGCGGGACGGACATTGTGGCAGTAAATTATAATGCCATTGACATGTATAGATATTGGAATGGATCCTTTGATTATGGTACCCACGGAGGTCTTTTCCCGGCAACGGCACCGGAACGTACCGGCGTGTTCGTCATCACGAATGAGGCGGCAGGAAGCGCAGATGCCCAGATCCGCTTCAACGGCAGCCAGGAAACCAGCCGGGGTACGGAATGGGATTACAACTATGATACCTGGTATTACAACAGCCAAGATGCGGCACCTGTGCTTGACTTTAAGGTGAACGCAAGCGGCGATGTGAAGGTAAGTTATGCGGTAGTAACGACGGATGCAGCTCTTAACAGCACCCTATCCGGCTGGACAGAGCTTACCATGGATGAGACAGGCAGCTACGCTGCTGACCTGCTTCCCTTCCGCACGGCCGGAACCGCAGGGGGCACGGTGATCATCAAGATGACGGATGCTACCGGAACCTCCTATCGCCTGGTTCGGGTGGCGGAGATGACGGTAACGGTCAAAAATGCTTCCAATGAGGGAGAAGCCATACAGCCGGGAGATAAGGTGACCCTTACCTTCGACGGTCTGTATCGAGGCGTTGACAAGTCATCCGGTATTTTTAATCCTACCACTCTTCAGCTGAAATATTCTGCCGGAGAGACCGAATTCAGCGGCAGTCTGGGACAGTACCAGCAGATGGATCGCGTATCCATTACGGTAACGATTCCGGAGGATCTGGAATTCCCGGAGGGTGAGACTTCCAGGAAGTATACCATTGATAATGGTTATATCTATGGGGCTATGTATTCTGCCTCCAGCCCCTATGATACCATGTACAATATGACAGATATCGGCGTGGGGACTAATTTCTCCGCAGTATCCATTACCTTTGCGGAGAGTCGTCTGGCTGATGTGACCCTGGATGTGGAGTCCAAGGTATATTACAAGGTGAAGCTGGATCCTGTTTCAGAGGGACAGCCTGTGACGGATGTTGCCTTGGTATTGAAAGACAAGGATGGCAATAGTAAGACGGCGGAAGAGGATGGAACCTATCAGCTGGGTTACGGTACCTACAACTATACGATGACCAAAGCTGGTTATGTGCGGGTGATTGGCTCCTTTACCCTGGGTTCAGCAGATGCGGCGGATCTGGTGGATGGTCTGCTGACCAAGACCATTGAGATGACCAGGGTTGCTGAGAATGCCTGGGACGGGACCACCGTCACGGAACCTGCTGTGGATGACAATGGGATTTACCAGATTGGAACCGGTGCAGAGCTGGCTTGGTTTGCCCAGGCGGTCAATGGGGGAACGGGAGATTCCCAGCTTTCGGCTGTTCTGACCAGGGATATTGATCTGGCTTCCTATGAATGGACTCCGATTGGCAATGCCAGCAGGAGGTTTGCAGGCTCCTTCGATGGACAGGGCCACCGAATCTTCAACTTGTCCATTAGTTACGCAGAAGCAAGCACATATGCACCCTACCAGGGATTATTCGGCTGTGTGGTTGGCAGTTCTGACTCTGCCAGAGCCTCCATCCAGAATCTGACGGTTCAGGGAGCAGTAAACCTGACCTCTTTGAAATCAACTTCTTCGGCGCGGTCTGCCGGTGTGGTTGGTTGGGCAATGAATCTGAATCTGACCAATGTACATTCGGAAGTGAATGTCATGCTGAATCGCGTAGCTGGTAACTGGGATAGCATCGGCGGTATTGTCGGTTATATGGAAAATTGTAACCTGACCAACTGCTCCAACAGCGGCAGCGTTCAGGGTTGGCGTTATGTGGGAGGCCTTGTGGGTAATGCCAGCTCCAACTGTATCCTCCAGGCTTGCTGCAACACAGGAAGGGTTACTGCCCCCAGCGCCTACGGCGCAGGCCTCGCTGGCTATCTGGGTTTGGGTTCCCGGGCTACCCAGTGTTACAATACAGGTCTTATCACGGTAGGAGAGGATTATGCAGCCGGTCTTGTGGCCCATCTGGGTCAGGCAGAGGTGAGCAATTGCTTCAATGCAGGAGCTCTGACCAATTCCAACACCATGATCTGCGGTTCTGCCTTCGGCACCGTGTCTGTTGCAGATGCAGTGATTCGGAACGTCTACTATCTGGAGGGAACCTGTGACAAGGGCGGTATCGGCTCCGTAAAGAATGCAGAGACCCAAAAGGTAGAGGCTGTGTCGGCAGAGACCCTGGCTTCCGCGGAATTTGTCACTACCATGAATACCGATCTGGAGGAGAAGGCCTTCGTAAGGGGCACTGCTTATCCGATCCTGACCTGGCAGGGCTCCGGTTCTGAGGATCCGGATGTTCCGACGGTCAAGGGCTACAGGGTTTCCCTGGGAGAGGGAACCAGTGCAGGAATGGGTCAGGAAGTGACCGCATCTCTTGTGGTTTCTCATGAGACGGAGCCCTCTTACAATGCCTATGCTTATGAGATAAGCTATGATGCCGACAAGCTGACCTACAAGGGATTGAATCTGGCAGACGCCACGGTGAAGCAGGATGAGGAAAAGGGTCTTTTGACCATCACCGGTTATGGCCCGGACAAGACCTGCGGCACCGATAATTTGGTGATCACCTTCCTGGGAAAGGCAGCAGGAGATGCCCAGGTAACCATCACCAAGGCCAACATTGATAAGGCAGACAATGCCGACGCTCAGAATGCGCCGGAGGCAGCCATTGACCAGGCAAGCGCTACTCTCAAGATTACCGGTTATACCGTAAGCTTGTCGGAAGACTTCAGCGGAGCCTCCCATGTGGATCCTGGTGCTGACTATACCTTCACCGCCAGGGATACCCACTATGATTACCAGATCCATGCTACCATGGGGGGGACAGCCGCAGAGGTGGTGGACAATGGGGATGGCAGTTATACCATCAAAAATGTTACCGGCGACCTGGTGATCACCGATACCAAGACGCCAAAGACCTATTCTGTTACCGTGACAGGCGACGGAGCCTCGGATGCGACGGCAGGAGCTTGGGCTACTTATCAGACCCCCTATCGCTTCTCTGTGGCCAAGGATGATAAATATACCTATGAAGTGACGGCAACCATAGCGGATGCCCCCTACAGCTTGACCCAGGCAGAGGATGGAACCTATACCATCCCAGGGGCAGATGTAATCGGAGCTATCGTCATTACCATAGCCAAGGAAAAAATTCCGCCTGTTACCACTGAGATTAGCTTCACTGGTTCTGGTTCCGCTGATGTGGAAGGGGGAACGACTCAGACCGCAGACAATGGCGTGGACTTCAGCTTCCGTCTGAATGCAGCGACCGGATATGAGTATAAGGTAACCTTGGACGGCCAGGAGCTGACCGCGGATGCCAGCGGGAATTATACCATCCCCGGCAGCAAGCTGACCGGAGAGGCTTTGACGGTAGTGGTAGAAAAGACAGCCAAGAGTGATATCCAGGCGGAGGTTCATACCTACCTGAAGCTAAATGGCAAGACCATGTGGCTGATCACTGCCACCGGTACTTTAGCAGATGGCAAGGTTTTGGCCTATGACGGAACTGCCATGTTCTGGTCTGATAAATATGAGGCCTATGCCTACCTGCTGATCTCTGACCAGACAGAGGAAGCCGTGAAAGAGGAAGCAGCCGCCAAGGTTGCAGAGGCCACTGCGGACAAGACATCCGTCACCTATGATTATGATATCAACGGAACCGGTAAGGTAGATATTAATGATGCTCAGTTAACCTACAATATGTACAATGCTGCTTATGACAGCTTTGAGGTTACTTCTATGCTGAAGTTCCTCAAGGCCGATGTCAATGGGGATAGGACCGTATCTGTCCTGGATTCCGCAGCTATCGTTAACCAGATTCTGGGATAAGCTAAGAATCGATCAAAAACCGGTTCCGGATAGAACTTAACTGGAAGCAGTCCTTTCTTCGAGGAAAGCCTTGGAGGAAGGACTGCTTTTGCGTTGCATTGCACAAGGGGGTGTGGTATTATCAACAGGGTATTGTTGATGAGAAAGGAAGGAATGCTATGCCAAAGAGAAGAGAATTAAAGAGGAGGGCAAGAGCCAGCCTTAAGAGGCATTATCTTCTGTTTGTGGTAATATGCCTCTTGTCTGCTTTCCTGGGATCGGAGTTTCAAAATTCTCTGGATGGGATAAAAAGCGGCGTATGGAGCGTGAATGATTGGATGTATGGAGATAAGGAAGAGGAAGGACCCGTCAAGAGAGAGGTCACGGAGAAACAAAATCTTCTGGATGTCATTCCGGAACCTGAGGCAAAACAGACAGGGGACCAGCTCATGGAGGGGAATCCGGCTCTTGGCCTCAGCCGGGGGGTCCTGGCCAAGTTGGTCAGTGGTGTAACTACGGGCTCCATCACCGTATCCATGATCTCAGCGATCCAGGGATTGGTAGGCTCCCAGGATCTGGGAATCCTGATATGGATTTTAGGAAGTATGCTGCTGACCTTTTTGGTCTGGTTTTTCCTGAGAAATATCTTTATCGTAATTTCCCGCAGAATGTATCTGGAGGGACTGCTCTATCCCCATGTGGCTACCAGGCGTTTCCTCTTCCTTCTCCGGGTTCGAAGATGGGCCAAGGCGGCTCTGACTATGTTTTTGAAGACTCTTTTTCAGATCCTATGGAGCTTGACGATTATAGGGGGATTTATCAAGAAATACTCTTATTACTTGGTTCCCTATATTGTGGCAGAGAATCCCGATATTTCTCCCCTTTCGGCCATTACCCTGTCCCGCAGGATGATGAAGGGGCATAAATGGCAGTGCTTTGTCTTCGAACTGACTTATCTTGGCTGGGCGGTGTTGGATTTCTTTACTTTTGGCCTGGTAGGAACCTTCTATTCCAATCCCTATAAGGTGGCAGCCTTCACGGAATATTATGCGGAGCTGCGAAGGATAGCCAAGGAGGAGGGGATAGAAGGTGCAGAAGCCCTCAAGGATATCTACCTCTATGAGAGACCGACCCGGGAGATCCTGGTGGGAGCCTATGGGGAGGCTATGGCGGAGAGCCAAGAGCCGGAGATGGTTCTGGTGGGCTTCCGAGGCTTCATGGTGAGAAACTTTGGCATCTCCCTCTATAGTGCCAGGGAGGCCCATGCCTACGAAGAACAGCAGGTGAGGAAGATCAAGCGGCACAATGCCAAGGAATCCCTGGAAGGGCTTCGCTACCCCAGCCGTCTCTACCCCTTGCCGGAGAAGCACAGGAATAAATGGGTGGAGGTTCTGAACTATATGAGACCCTATTCCGTGACTTCCTTGATTCTCCTGTATTTTATCTTCTGTATCGTAGGCTGGACCTGGGAGGTCAGTCAGCATGTGGTGGCGGCAGGCAATTTTGTCAATCGCGGAGTTCTTCATGGACCCTGGCTGCCCATCTACGGAACCGGAGGTATCCTGATCCTGGTGGTTTTGAACCGGCTGAGGAAGTCCCCCCTGGCAGAGTTCCTGGCAGCTATTGTCCTGTGCGGAACCGTGGAATATTTCACCGCTCTGGTTCTGGAAGTCACCCACGACGGCAATAAATGGTGGGATTACAGCGGCTATTTTCTGAATCTGAATGGCAGGATCTGCGCAGAGGGACTTCTGGTCTTCGGAATCATGGGAATGGTGATTGTTTATGTGCTGGCTCCCCTGCTGGATAATTTCTTGCGTCGAATTCCCGGCAGGATCGCCCTGCCCATCTGTGTCATTTTGCTGGGGATCTTCGGAGTGGATCAGGTTTATTCCGCCAAGCATCCCAATATGGGAAGAGGGATTACAGATACAAGCGGAGCGATAGACAGAGAATGGGTCTTAGAAGGAGAACACTATGAGAAGCACGAAAATACTTAAGATGGTACAGGTGGCTATCCTGATCGCGGTTTTATTGGTTATGTCTTATACCCCTCTGGGATATCTGAAGGTTGGGGCTCTATCTATTTCCTTTTTGACCATTCCGGTGGTAATCGGAGCCATGCTGATCGGACCCGGGGCGGGAGCTGTATTGGGACTGGTTTTCGGAATTACCAGCTTTGCCCAATGCTTCGGAGCAGATGCTTTTGGGGCGGCTCTGCTGAATATCAGTCCTGTGGGAACCTTTTTGACCTGTGTTCCCACTCGCCTGCTGATGGGATTCTTGGCAGGGGTGATTTTTCGGGTCATCCACCTGGTGGATCCGACCAAAACCATTTCCTATTTTGTGGGAGGTTTGTCCGGGGCAGTGCTGAATACGACGTTTTTCATGAGTCTTTTGATCTACTTCTTCTGGGATACCAACTATATTCAGCAGTTCAATGAGTCCCTGGGCTCCCCGGGAATCTGGGGATTCCTCCTGGCCTTTATCGGCATCAATGGCCTGATGGAGGCTCTGGTGGCCTGCTTGGCAGGCGGTCTCATTGCCAAGGCAGTCAGCAAGGCATTGAAAAGCGGGGAATAATCCCTGTAACTACAGGTTTGGGTGGTTGGGCACCCAAACCATTTTTAGACTTGACAGATACCCCGTGGGGGTATATAGTGGTTAGTGGTTAGTGGTTAGTGGTTAGTGGTTAGTGGTTAGTGGTTAGTGGTTAGTGGTTAGTGGTTAGTGGTTAGTGGTTAGTGG
>CAVJHW010000021.1:0-25994 GCA_963649395.1 Coriobacteriaceae bacterium
TATTTGAGGGGCTGATTACAGCTTTTGCCATATTTATCAAGCCCTTTATGACACAGCTGGCATTGAATTACATCTCCCTGGTGGGATCTGCCTTGATCTTTTGCGTGGGCATTAACCTTGTCTGGGGGAAGAAGATTCGAGTAGCCAATCTCCTCCCGGCTATCGTCTGCGCGGGGGCGGCGGCTTTCTTGCCCTTTTAGCGGGCAGTGGCAGGGGCAGTGGGCAGGGGGCAGTGGTCAGTGGATAGGGGGCAGGGGCTAGTGGATAGGGGCTAGGGGCTAGTGGATAGAGGACAGGGGTTAGGGGGCAAGGACTGTAAGAACAGCGGGAATAGTAAAAACAGCAAGAATGGTAAAACAGCGCAGATGCCTGTAGGGTTGCAGGAATCTGCGCTGTTTTGTGGTGCGCCTGGCGGCGGTGCTTGGGCAGGTAAGTGCTGAGGGGCCGCCTTTTTTCTGGTGGTGACTGTGGAAGCAGACGGAAAAAGGCTTGCTTAATCGACGACAACACCTTTCTGCAGCATAATATTGGCATAGAGAGCTTTCTCGCTGGAGGAAAGGATGCAATAGCAGGTCTTAGCCTCCTCATAGAAGGCGAAGCGCTCGATATTTCCGATGGCTGCGGCTCCTCTGGGATCATGCTTGGCAACGATTTCCTTATAAGTATCCCAGATGGGGGTCTCTACCTGGTCTCCTTCCATCACGGCCATCAGGTTCACAGGATGTTCTACATAGGTATCCAGAGGGAAGACGGTCAGGATGGCATCCAGAAGCTCCGGTACTCCATGTCCGTCGCAGCGGATGGTGATGGCATTCTTGCCCATGGATTCTACCGGAAAATTGCCATCTCCGATTACCAGACGATCACTATGTCCCATCTCACAGAGAACCTTCAAAAGCTCTGGAGATAAAATCTGAGGAATTCCTTTTAACATAACGGTTATGCTCCCTTCTTCCTGACATGGACGGGGACAGCCTCCTGTCACTCCTCCATCAGGATTGCCAATTCATACGATTTATACATTTTATTCTATCGAAGGCGGGGATCTTAGTCAAATAAAAACGGGGAAAATGAAAAATAAAAATGAAACGTTTATCTCTTGTCAGCTTTCATCCAAAGACGTATTTCCACTCTCAAGAGCCTCTATAAACTTCTCTACCGCTGGGGGGAGCTTTCTTTGGCTCTTTGTGGCAAGTCCGATGGTGCGGTAATAGGGTTTGGCTAGGGGGCGGATCTCAATCCTATAGGGAATGCGGTGTAGGATCATATCCGGCAGAATACTGATGCCCAGTCCCTTTTCCACCATTGCCATAATGGCAAAGTCCTCCCAGGTGGTAAAGGCTATGTCAGGCCTTACATGAGCTTCCTCCAGCAGATCGGATACCTCTGTTTTACCGCCATGTTCCAGCAGCAGGAAGGGCAGACCGTTTAATTCTTCGATGTCTATGGCTTTTCTTTGGGTGAATGGATGATGGACTGGAAGGACCACCTTATATTCGTCCTTTTTCAGCTCCCTGCTCTCAAACCCTTGCCAGGTAGGTAAAGGCAGAAAGCCGCAATCCACCCGTCCCTCCTCCAGCCAATGCTCCACCTCACTATAATCCCCCAAAAGGAGCTCGTATTCAATTCCTGGATAATCCCTTTTCAGGTTGGCGAAAATATCCGGCAGCAGGTTGATGGCAACGCTGGCGAAGGTTCCGATCCGTACAATCCCCGTTTCCAGACCCAGGATGCGATGAACCTGGCCTTCCAAAGTGTCATATTCGTTCAGAAGATTACGGATAAAGGGCAGCATTTGTACGCCTGCGGAGGTGAGAGATACCCCGCTTTTGCCACGTTCCAGCAGGATCAGGCCGGATTCCTTTTCTAGATCGGCAATCATTTTGCTGACAGAGGATTGGGTATAGTTCAAAGATGCCGCTGCAGCCGTGAAGCTGCCTTTTTCCACGGCCTTGACAAAGGCCAAATATTTCAATAAGGGATTTTCCATAGGTATCATTCCATTTCTTGATAGTATTCGCTGATAGTATTCTGGTTTTCTATCATAACAAAAAGGGCAGAAGGATGCAAGGTGGAATCTGTCTCTTGGCAGTGGCAGAAAAAAATGTTATTTTAATAGGGTGATGCAATCAAGAGATTTCATTTCTCCCAAATAACCACCTGACAGAAGGAGCGGCCAGGATGATGGACGACGATTTGTGGATTTCCTGGGAAAAGCAGGAGGATGTGGACACATACCGGATTTTGGTGTATGATGTCGCTACAGAAGAGTTGCTGACCGATGAGATCGTCACGGAGGAAACCCAGTGGTTTGGAGAGATTCCCCAGTCCACGGACAGCCTGAAGGCGGCAGTGGCAGCCTATCGCTGGGGTCATACCGGAGATTTTGAACTCTATTCGGTGACCAGGGGAGATTTTGACGGTGTCAGTGTGACATTTCCGGTGGGTGACTCTGCTGGCTCTGTTTCTGGGGCTAGCTGCAGCGGGAATGGTGGCTTTGTGGATTTTGGCAAGAAGGAAGGGCAGGCAGCATTGAGATTGGTGCAGCAGCCTTGAGAAGGGGCAGAAGGGATGGAAGAAAAGAAGATGATGCAGCAGCAGGGGGCTATCTTTGATCTGGATGGCACCCTGCTGGATTCTATGGGAATCTGGAACCAGATTGATGTGGATTTCCTGGCCAAAAGGGGCTTGGAGGTGCCGGAGGATTATCAGAAGATTATCACACCGATGGAAGCCCATGAGATTGCCCTCTATACGATTCGCCGCTTTCACCTGGAGGAGAAGCCGGAGGATATCATGCAGGAGTGGTTTGATATGGCCCGGGAAGCCTACAGAGAGTATTTGCCCCTGAAGCCCCATGTCTATGCCTATGTGGAGCATCTCTACAAGGCGGGGAAGAAATTGGCGATTGCCACTTCCTCCGACTCCTGTCTGGTTATGCCGGCTCTGGAGCGGACAGGACTTTTGCCCATGCTGGATACGGTGGTGACGGTCAAAGAGGTAGGCAGAAGCAAGGAGTTCCCGGATATTTATGAGAAGGCAGCTGCCAATCTGGGCCTGCGGCCGGAGGATTGCGTGGTCTATGAGGATATCATAGAAGGAATCCGAGGAGCCAGAGCAGGGGGCTTTCGGACGGTGGGGGTATACGAAACCCACTATAGGGGCAGCCATAAGGAGATGGAGGAGGAAGCGGATCTCTACATCCGCTCCTTCGGAGAGCTACTCTGAAAGCCCCGACAGGCAGCCGGGCTGAGGGCATGCTAGCATGCACCGAAGCACGGATATTTGTCGGGCAAGCCGGTATCGACAAGTAGCCCGATAGGGCGGATTGTTGATACTGGCGGCGACTGCGGGAGCACGAAGTGCGGAGCAGTCGGCTTTCATGCGTGGTGGTGCGGAACAACGCCCAGCATGGGGGTTTACTCCTGTGAGAGGAAAGAAGGCCAGGGTCTGTGCCCCCTGGTACAGCAGTGATAAGAAATGAAAAGGATAAAAGAAAAGGAATGGCAAGTAAGAATAATATCTATGATGCCGCCAGTATCTCGGTTTTGGAGGGCCTGGAGGCGGTGCGGGTGCGGCCGGGCATGTATATCGGCAGCACCGGCAGAAAGGGTCTGAACCACCTGATCTATGAGATTGTAGATAATTCGGTAGATGAGCATCTGGCGGGTTATTGCTCCCGGATTCAGGTGACCCTGGAGGAAGACGGTTCCTGTACGGTGACGGATAACGGGAGGGGAATTCCCGTGGGCATGCACGAAAAAGGGGTACCGGCGGAGCGGCTGGTATTTACCACGCTCCATGCGGGAGGCAAGTTCGACAATTCGGTCTACAAGACCAGCGGCGGCCTGCATGGGGTAGGCTCCTCTGTGGTCAATGCCCTGTCGGTCTATCTGGACGTGAAGATTAGCAGGGAGGGCTTTATCTATCATGATCGCTATGAACGGGGAACCCCTGTCATTCCCCTGGAGGGAGGCCTCCTTCCTAAGCTGGGAAAAAGCAGGGAAACCGGTACCAGCGTGAATTTCCTGCCGGATCCGGAGATTTTTGAGAAAACCCGTTTTGCCTCCACTGAGCTGAAGAGTCGGCTCCATGAAACAGCCTATCTGAACCCCCAGCTGACTATTGAGTACAAGGATAAGCGGGATGGCAAGGAGGAGAGCCAGGTCTTCCATGAGCCGGAGGGTATCATAGGCTTTGTTCGGGATTTGAATAAGAAGAAGGAGGCTGTCCATCCCCCGGTTTATTTCAAGGGGGAGTCAGAAGGGATCACGGTGGAAGTGGCCTTCCAGTATGTCAATGAATTTCAGGAAAATGTCCTGGGCTTCTGCAATAACATTTACAATGCGGAGGGGGGCACCCACCTGACGGGCTTTAAGACCCAATTTACCACGGTCATGAATGCCTACGCCCGGGAGATTGGCCTACTGAAGGAGAAGGATGCCAATTTTACCGGTGCAGATATCCGTAACGGAATGACGGCGGTGGTGTCCGTCAAGCATCCCGATCCCCGCTTCGAGGGTCAGACCAAGACCAAGCTGGACAATCCAGATGCCGCCAGGGCTACAGGCAAGGTTACCGGGGAGGAGATTGCCCATTATTTTGACCGCAACCTGGAGAATCTGAAGAAGATTCTGGCTTGTGCGGAACGGTCTGCCAAGATCCGCCGGTCCGAGGAGAAGGCCAAGACCAATCTCCTGACCCGGCAGAAATACTCCTTTGATGCCAATGGCAAGCTGGCCAATTGCGAGAAAAGGGATCCCTCCCTGTGTGAAATCTTCATTGTGGAGGGGGATTCCGCCGGCGGGTCTGCCAAGACCGCCAGGGATCGGAGCTTTCAGGCTATTTTGCCTATCCGGGGCAAGATTCTGAATGTGGAGAAGGCCAGCATGGACAAGGTTTTGGCCAATGCGGAGATCAAGTCCATGATCAATGCCTTCGGCTGCGGATTTTCCGAGGGATATGGCAATGATTTCGACATCAGCAAGCTTAGATATGACAAGATTATCATTATGGCCGATGCTGACGTAGACGGAGCCCATATTTCCACCCTCCTGCTGACCCTTTTCTATCGTTTTCTCCCGGATCTGATCTATGAAGGACATGTATATATCGCCATGCCCCCCCTCTACAAGGCCATTCCCGCCAAGGGGGAGGAGGAATATCTCTATGATGATAAGGCTCTGGACAAGTACCGCAGGAAGCATGGGGGACAGAAGTTCACCCTGCAGCGCTACAAGGGCTTGGGAGAAATGGATGCCGGTCAGCTGTGGGAGACTACCCTGGATCCTAAAACCCGCCGTCTGAAGCGGGTAGAGATCGAGGATGCCCGCATGGCTTCGGAGGTGACGGAGATCCTCATGGGGACGGATGTGCCCCCCCGAAAGGCATTTATCTATGAGCATGCGGCAGATGCCCAGCTGGATGTCTGAAGGAGGAATCAGATTTCATGGAAGAACAGATTATCAGAACAGAATATTCCGAGCTCATGCAAAAGTCCTATATCGATTATGCCATGAGCGTGATTATTGCCAGAGCCCTGCCGGATGTCCGGGATGGTCTGAAGCCGGTGCAGCGCCGCACCCTCTATGATATGCTGGAGCTGGGCACCTACTATGACCGCCCCTACCGGAAATGCGCCCGTATCGTGGGGGATACCATGGGTAAATACCATCCCCACGGGGACAGCTCTATCTACGAGGCCTTGGTGGTGATGGCCCAGGACTTCAAGAAGGGACAGCCCCTGGTGGATGGACATGGGAATTTCGGGTCTATCGAGGGGGATGGGGCCGCCGCTATGCGTTATACGGAGGCCCGCCTGCAGAAGATCACCCAGGAGGTCTATTTGAGGGATCTGGACAAGGATGTGGTGAACTTCCTGCCTAATTTTGATGAGACGGAGAAGGAGCCGGAGGTTCTGCCGGTGCGCTTGCCCAACCTGCTGGTAAATGGAGCGGATGGTATTGCCGTAGGAATGGCCACCAGCATCCCCCCTCATAATCTGGGAGAGGTGGTGGATGCGGTCAAGGCCTGCATGCAGAAGGAAGATATCAGCACGGAGGAATTGATGCAATATCTGCCGGGCCCGGATTTTCCCACCGGGGGAATCCTGGTCAACCAGAAGGATCTGGCTGCCATCTACGAAAGTGGCAGCGGCAAGATCCGTCTGCGGGGCAAGGTGGAGCTGGAGAAGGGCAAGAATGGCCGCCAATATCTGGTCATTACGGAGCTGCCCTATCCCATGATCGGAGCCAATATCGGCAAATTCCTCAATGATGTGGCAGAATTGGCGGAATCCCGCAAGGCACCGGAAATCATCGATATTTCCAACCAATCCTCCAAGGAGGGAATCCGCATCGTCCTGGAGCTGCGAAAGGGGGCGGATCCGGAGAAATTAGAGAACCTCTTATACAAAAAGACCCGGCTGGAGGATACCTTTGGCGTCAATATGCTGGCGGTGGCCGATGGCAGGCCGGAGACCTTAAGTCTCAAGGCAATTCTGGACCATCATATTAACTTTCGCTTTGAATTGGCCACCCGGAAATATCAAAACCTCCTGGCCAAAGAGCTGGAGAAGAAGGAAGTCCAGGAGGGACTGATCAAGGCCTGCGATGTCATTGACCTGATCATAGAGATCCTGCGGGGCAGCAAGAGCCAGAAGCAGGTTAAGGATTGTCTGACCATGGGTATCACGGAGGGCATCTGTTTTAAGCGGAAGGCCAGCGAAAAGGAGGCAAAGAGGCTTTGCTTCACCCAGCGCCAGGCTACCGCCATCCTGGAGATGCGGCTCTACCGCCTCATTGGCTTGGAGATCCAGGCCCTCCAAAAGGAATATGAAGAGACCCTTCAGAAGATTGCCCGCTATGAGGATATTTTGAATCATTATGACTCCATGGCCCAGGTTATCATGGAGGATCTGGATGCGATTAAGAAGGAATATGCCAGACCCAGACGAACCCGTATCACCAATGCGGAGGCAATCCTATGGGAGGAACCGGCTTTCCAGGAGACAGACCTGGTGGTTTTGATGGATCGGTTCGGTTACGTGCGGACCGTAGATCCAGCCATTTACGAGAGAAATCAGGAAACGGCGGCAGGAGAGAGCCGGTATATCTTCCGCTGCAAGAATACCGATCGCCTTTGCATCTTTACCGATCTGGGGCAGATGCATACGGCCAGGATTCTGGACATTCCCTTCGGAAAGTTCCGGGATAAGGGAACCCCCATTGACAATCTCTGTAATTATTCCGCGGAGAAGGAGGAAATCGTCTTCGTGGAGGTCATGAGGGACCTCAAGCAGCAGAAGCTGGCCTTCGTCTCCCGGGCCGGTATGGTCAAGGTGGTAGAGGGAAGGGAATTCGATGTAAGCAAACGTACGGTGGCTGCCACCAAACTGTCCGGGGAGGAGGATCGCTTGATTTTGGTGGGAAGTACGGAAATGCACGATTATCTGGTCCTTCAGAGTCAGGAGGGGTATTTCATCCGCTTTTCGCTGGAGGAGGTGCCGGAGAAGAAGAAGGCTGCCATCGGAGTGAGGGGCATTCGCCTGGGAGAGGGCGATTACCTGGAGGGAGCCTGGCTGATCACTGGCCGGATGGAATGCAAGGTAGAATGCAAGGGAAAGCAGGTTATCCTCAATAAGATCAAGCTTAGCAAAAGAGATGGAAAAGGAACCAAGGTTCGCAGGGGATGACCCGCAGCGGGCAAAGAAGAAGGAAGACCCCAGTGGTGTGACACTGGGGTCTTCCTTCTTCTAAGGCTGGATTTCATCTACCGTGGCGGTGGCGATAGCCACCAGGGCGGCTTTCCTTCGTAGTGGTGCGGGACAACGCCCCGCATGGGGGGTTACTTCAGGAAGAAATGGATCATTTTATTATGGGAATCGGTATATGGCTGGTACCTCATGGGGAGGTCGAGCCATGTTTTTTTGTCTACGATGCTCTTGTAGTGGGTGAAGGTGTCAAAGCCGTCCTTTCCGTGGTAGGAACCCATACCGGAGGCCCCAAAGCCGCCGAAGGGCATTTCGCTTGTGGCAAGATGGATGATGGTATCGTTGATACAGCCGCCGCCGAAACCGCAGGAGGCGGTGACCCTTTTGATGGCAGACTTATCTGAGGAAAAGTAATAGAGAGCCAGGGGGTGGGGCAGGGAATGAATCTTGGCCACGGCCTCCTCCAGGCTTTCGAAGGTCAGGATGGGCATGACAGGTCCGAAGATCTCCTCCTGCATCACGGGATCCTCAAAGGTAACCTGGTCCATGACCGTAGGCTCGATCTGGAGGGTCTTTGGATTGGAATTGCCGCCAAATACCACCTTTTGGTTGTCTATCAGGGTCAGGATGCGATGAAAATGCTTTTCGTTGATGATCTTCCCATAGTCGATATTATCCAGGGGAAAGTCTCCATATTGCTTCTTGATCTGGGCTTTTATCTCCTCCAGCAGTTGGTCCTTGATGCTGGCGTCGCAATAGACGTAATCAGGAGCCACGCAGGTCTGGCCGCAATTGAGATATTTGCCAAATACCAGTCTCTTGGCAGTCAGCTTCAGATTGGCGCTTTTGTCTACCAGGCAGGGGCTTTTTCCCCCCAGCTCCAGGGTGACGGGGGTAAGATGGACGGAGGCCTTCTTCATCACTTCTTTTCCCACAGCCATACTTCCGGTAAAGAAGATATAGTCGAAGGGGGTATCGAGAAGGGCGGTATTCTCAGCCCTTCCGCCTGTGACCAGGGCGACATATTCCGGAGCAAAGCACTGGGCGATCAGCTTCTCCATCAAAGCACTTGTATGGGGAGAATAGGCGCTGGGCTTGAGTATGGCAGTATTGCCGGCAGAGAGGGCATCCACCAGGGGCTCCATGCTAAGCAGGAAGGGATAATTCCAGGGGCTCATGATAAGGGTAACCCCATAGGGGGAGGGCTTCTGATAGCTTCTGGACGAGAATTGAGCCAGGGGAGTTCTCACCCGCTTCTCCCTTGCAAATCGACCTATATGCTTCAGCATATAAGTTATCTCGCTTAATACAAGACCAGTCTCGCACATATAGGACTCAAAGCCGCTCTTGCCCAGATCCAGCCTTAGGGCGGCGTGGATGGCCTCTTCCTTCTCCAGGATGACATTTTTAAGCCTTTTTAAGGCATTTTTCCGGAAAGATATATCAAGAGTTGCTCCGGTCAGAAAGTATTCCTGCTGCTTTTTGACAAGTTCCTTAATCTGTGATTCCTTCATCTCACTCTCCTTTGCTAAGGAAGCTCCACCTGTGCAATCGGATTCGCAGGCAAGCAAATCGTGTGCCGCTGGCACACTGTAACCAAGGATGTCCTAGGATGCCCCTCTCAGGGAGCAGGCAGCTTCATTTTGCTGGGGCAGGAGCATATAATAGAACTTCTCCAGCTCCTTGGCGTCCATGAGGACAGGTACCGGATAAAGGGGGTTGGCTTCCTTATCGGCATAAGCTGCAAGCTTGGGAATATCCTTTTCCTGTATTTCCGGAATGGTATCAGGAATATGAAAGCGGAGCTTCATGTCCTTGATGGCCTGGATAAATCCTGTCGCAGCCTCCTGGGGATCATCGGTTTCCAGAGCAATCCCTGCCGCAATGGCAAGCTCCTTTAATTTTTGATGGATGACCGGTCCATAGGCCTCCAAGACAAAGGGAAGCAATATGGCATTGGCCAAACCGTGGGGAATGTTGTACTCCCCGCCGAGGGAATGGGCTACGGCATGTACGTATCCCACATAGGATTTGGTAAAGGCGCAGCCGGCATAGTAGGCGGCGTGAAGCATATTTCTTCTTGCTTCTATATTTCGCCCCTCCGTGACTGCAGTGTCCAGATTGGCAAAGATCAGTTTTACCGCTTGAAGGGCATCCTTTCTTGTGGCCGGGATCGTGGAACAGCCAATATAAGCCTCCACGGCATGAGTCAAAGCGTCCATGCCTGTGGTGGCAGTGATAGAGGGGGGCAGGCTGAGCGTTACCTTGGGATCCAGGACAGCAATCCGCGGAATCAGGGGGAAATCATTGATGGCATACTTGTGACGGGTCTGGGAATCTACAATAACAGCGGCAAGAGTTGTCTCGCTGCCGGTTCCGGCGGTAGTAGGAACTGCCATCAGCAGGGGAAGCTTGCTATGCACCTTAAGGATTCCCTTCATGTCGGCAAGGGGCTGCCGGGGTTTGGCGATTCTGGCACCGGTGGCTTTGGCGCAATCCATGCTGGAGCCCCCGCCAAAACCTATGATGCAATCGCAATTGTTTTCCTTGTAAACCGTAAGAGCCTCATCCACATTGTCTGTGGTGGGATTGGCGCAGGTTTTGTCATAGATGAAGTAGGGAATCTTACTGCGCGACAAGGATTCCTCCAGTCTTCGGGTGAGGCCAAGCTTTCGGATACCCGCATCCGTGATGATCAGTGCTCTGGAACACTTTTTCTTCTTTATGATGTCCGGAAGAGCTCTTACGCTTCCGACAATCTCAGGCTTTCTGTAAGGCAGAAGGGGCAAAGCGGCCTTCATCCCCCTTTGGAAGGTTCTGCAATAGACTTTTTTTAATTGATTCATAATTCCTCTTTTCCGACAGCATACAAGTGCCATCGGCTTGCAATATAACAGCTGGGTTAGGGAATGTCAAGAGGAAAAAAACCTTAAAGTCTGAATTGTTCTTGACAGAAACGACAATTCGCATATACAATGGACTGGAAAGACAAGTTGTGGAACACAATCTATCAAGTGAGGAGGACATTCTATGTTCTGTAAAAAGTGTGGTGCAGAGATCACAGGACAGGCTAGCTTCTGTCCTAAGTGCGGGAACCCTGTAAGCTCTGCGGAGAGTCAACCCAACTATAACAACCAGCAATCCTATGGCGGTCAGCAGTCTTATGGCAATCAATCCTTTGGCCAGCAGTCCTATGGCAATCAATCTTATGGCAATCAATCTTATGGCAATCAATCTTATGGCAATCAATCCTATGGCGATCAACCTTATGGCAATTCATCCCATGGGAGCCAGCCTTACGGAAGTCAGCCCTATGGCAGATCTTACAAGGCAGGCAGCCAGGCTCCCGGGATGATTTTACTCGTCATTGCAGGAATTTTACTCCTGATCGGGGGTCTTGTTACTATCGTAAATGATGCGAGAAGTCTGAAGTATCTAAGCTGGTTTGGCGGTGGCGTTAAGGGAGCAGTCATATTTGAGATTTTCTTTGGCATTGTGCTGCTGGCTGCAGGCGCTATGGCTCTCCTGTATAGAAATAAGAAGGAGAAGGCCGGTATTCTCTTTGGCTTGGGAATTCTTCTTGTGGTGCTGCGGATTATCGACTGGATCTGGGCAGCTGCTCTGTTCTATGGTCTGGTGAGCGTAGTGACCTTTGGGGGAATTGTCTTTGGCATGATTATTCCCGTGCTTATGATGGTAGGGGCTCATCTGAACAAAAAAGCCTGAACATCCACATCCAGGGCGGTTGACTCCGGCTGGCATCGCCCTTGCAAGGGAAATACAGCATACACATAAGAAGCGGTGAGGTTCCATGATGAGAGGATCCTCACCGCTTTTGCAGCATTGTTCAAAGCTGGCTTTCCTCTGTGGTGGAGCCGCCCCGGGGCGGGGATAAGGATGGTTTATAAGGATTCCGCCAGCAGGGTGGCTACGGCTTTCTCATTGTACTGGCTGGAGATGATGCCTCCATCCGAGAGCCGGGAGTAGACACCGGCGAATTGTCCCTTGTAGACAAAGAGGCCGGACATATTGGTATATTCCTGGAATTGCCCGGGTTCCTCTACGAAACAGATGTTGGGGGTTCGGTAGGGAGGGCAGTATTCCTGACAGATATATCCCCGGTTCAGGTGGTCTTCCACGTGAGTCCGCCATTGTTCCGGCGTATCATCGCAGCCAGCGTGAACCCCCCGGGAGCCGTAGGAGTCCAGAGGCTTGATCAGCCACCGGTCTTTCTCGGCTAAAATCCTCTCTTTGGCGCAATTTTGGTCATCCAGGAGGAAGGTGCGGGGAATGTGAGCCTGAAGGAAGGCTTGTTCTCTTGGCGTCAGGAGGGAGAGGGTAGGCTCCTCCCGAAGCAGCTTGAAGAGCCATTTGTTATGGATGATCTGGGTGCAGAAGGCTCCAATCAGGCAGACGGCTTCCTCCTTCACGGCCTGCAGGAAGGGCTGGATGCGGCTGGCCTGGGCGAAAACATCGGTGGTGACGGCACGGCGGTAGACCACATCCACCGGATGACCGGTGGGGGAATAGAGGCGATGATTGTGATAGGTCATTGCCGTAATCTCGCAGATCTCGCAGGCGACACCTGCCTTCTCAAAGCGCCTTTGGAATTCCTGGAATTCGGTGATGGAGCCCCCCGCCAGGAAGTCCACGATGGCTACATAGGGATGGTCCGCCGGGTTTTTGTAGGTGTGATAGATATCCAGAAAAGCCTGCACCCAGGAATCATAAAGCTCCCAGGAGGTGAAATGATAATGCTGCTTCATCCTCTGATGGGCGGGATTCAGGGCAAGGGCCTGGTTCAGAACATAGTCCTCATTCATGGCACTGGTTCCATCCGTATTGATCTCGCAAAATTGGAAGGAGCCGTCTGCCTCATTGTAGAAAATATCGAAGCGGGCGATGGGCAGAAGGCAGTTGTAGCCTCTGGGAATCAGGATATATTCCTCCATTTCCCGGGAAAAGGGGAAAAGCCTGCGGTAGGCAGGATTCCGCAGATATTCCTGCATCACCTTTTCAAAAATCCCATAAGTTATGGAAACGATCTGCTCAAAATGCCGGGCAACCTTAGGCGTCAGCACCTTGGGAATCTGCAGGGTACGGACGCAGCGTCCGTGGTAGGCCACAGAGGAATGCTCCAGGTAGTCCTTGGTTCTCCAGGCTGCCTCCTTGTTTTCCTGAAAATGATCCCGGATAATTTGCTGATATTGCCTGTTGATGTTCTCCATAACCTCTGCTGCCTCCTTGCTGCCTGTGCTTTCCATCGCTTCTGCTGCCTCCCTGCTGTCTGTGTCTTTCCAAGCTTCTGCCTCTTCCCTGCTGCCGGTGTTCTCCGTAGCCTCTGTCCCTTCCCTGCTGCCCGTGCCTTCCATCGCTTCTAGGTCCTCCCTGCTGCCCGTGCCCTCTGCTTCACCGGAGTTCTGGTTGTTTTTGCTTCATTCCTGTGCAAATTCCTGTGCCAGCCCCCGCCTGTTGGCAAGAAGGAGGCGGAAGGGCAGAAGGCAGCGGCTCTCCTCCTCTTCCAGCTCCCTCTCTGCCCGATCCAGCAGGTCTTGCAGGAATTCCCCTGCCGGGCGGTCGTAGATGCTTCCTTCCTGTCCCTTCTTCATGAGCTCCTGCTCCGTGTCAAGGATCCTCTGTTCTGTCACGGGATATTGCTGGAGGAGGTCCTCCAGCACCCCCGGGTGGAAAAACAGCCCCTTGATCAGAGCCAGGTAGGCCATGATATACTCCTGGGGCATACTGTCCCCTCCCCGGATTTCCAGATATTGCTTCAATCGGACATCCAGGAAGGTCATGGACAGAAGGTGGCTGACATCCTCCGGGGTCAGCAATTGATCCTGCCACAGGTCACCGGCTGTTTTCTGACCGGTGTAAACTGCTCCTTCTGCCGTCGGCCGGAAAATAGGGGGCAGCTGCCAGAGATAGCGGGCATAAGAGCGGAAACCGAAATCCGGCTCGAAGAGTCCCGGCAGGATACCGCACCGAATCGGATCCACGTGGCTCCAGATAGCGGTTCGAGCCAGGTGACCGGTGTAGGGCTGTCCCTCAAAGATTGGGCAATTGTCCGTCAGCAGCTTGAATGCCGGCATCAGCAGATAAGCGGCTCGGTATTTGATGCGGAAGTCCTCCTCACTGCAGTAGTCAATGGAAACCTGGGTAGCTGCCGTCCCCCGCATCATATGGCGTCCCCTGGTGCCGGAGGTCTGAAAATAGTGATCCATGAATTCATAACGCCTTTTAGGAATCAGGGGCAGCTGATCTGCCCGGCTGACTGGCTGGTAGCCCAAGGTGATCAGCTGATAGTCCCATTCCTCCAGGATGGGAAAGAGGAGACGGAGAAAGGCCTGGTAAATCTCCTGGATGACCCGAATGCTTTCCTTGGGCTTGATACTGATCTCCAGCTGGCCGGCAGGCTCCAGACTGATGGAATAGTCCTGATTAGAAAGCCCCAGCAGCCGCCCCTCCCCATAATAGGGATGAGGAAAATAATCCTTCATCCGAAGCAGAAGAGCCTCGATCCCTCGCTCCTCATAATAGGTTACGCTGGCTTTGGTATCCTTGTGTACCACGAAATGCTCAATCTCTACCCCCAGCTTCTGCACGCAATTCAGCTTGCAGCCCTCTCGAAAATGCTGCTCTAGGATATCCAGGTTCTTCTTCATGGCCCATTCACTCATGCGGACCCCCTTTCCGTGCATGCCCTCAGCCCGGCTGCTTGTCGGGGCTGTTGCTGTTGCCGAGGTAAACGAAAGCCAGCTGCTCCGCACGGACGTGCTCCCGCAGCTGCCGCCAGTATCTGCAATCCGGACTATCGTCCTACTTGCAGATACCGGCTTGCCCGACAAATATCCGTGCTTCGGTGCACGTTGCCGTGCCCTCAGCCCGGCTGCTTGTCGGGGCTTTCTTGTAAAAAGTTTTTCTTGCTATTTTTTGAAAATCATGTATAATAGACGTTGTGCGTATGACACGCCGGAATAGCTCAGTCGGTAGAGCACTTCACTCGTAATGAAGGGGTCGTCAGTTCGAGTCTGATTTCCGGCTTGCCCAACAAGTCTGCAGCCTAAGGTTGCAGGCTTTTTCAGTATAACAGATTTTTTCTTTTTGACAAGGGTGGCAGTTGTTTTTATCCGGGAAGATGTTTTTATCCGGGAAGTGGCGGCAGCCATGGCAGTCTGCATGCATTACAACAGGGTAGTTACAAGCCCATGACCTTTGGGCCGTGGGTAGTTGACAACGGAGGAATTGGGTTGAAGACATTAGTGATCGCGGAGAAGCCCTCAGTGGGTCGTGACATAGGAAGGGTTCTGGGTTGTACCCCCAAGGGCAGCGGGGCCATGGAGGGAAAGACCTATGTGGTGACCTGGGCCATGGGGCACTTGGTAACCCTGCAGGATCCGGAGGACTATAATAAGAAATACAAGGAATGGCATCTGGAGGTCCTTCCTCTGATGCCGGATAAGCTGGAGACTAAGGTAATTCCCCAGACCGGCAGACAATATCACCTGGTGAAGGAGCTGCTGTTTCGTCAGGATATCGGCAGCATCGTGATTGCTACGGATGCAGGCCGGGAGGGAGAGCTGGTGGCCCGGTGGATTCTTCAGAAGGCGGGCTGCAGAAAGCCCTGCCGCCGCCTGTGGATTTCCTCCGTGACGGATAAGGCCATTCGAGAGGGCTTTGCCCACCTGAAGGATGCTAAGGAATATGACCATCTCTACGAAGCGGCCGTGTCTCGGGCAGAGGCGGATTGGCTGGTGGGCATCAATGCCACCCGAGCTTTGACCTGCAAGTACAATGCCCAATTGTCCTGTGGACGCGTGCAAACGCCAACTTTGGCTATGATTGCCCGGCGGGAGGAGGAAATCCGTTCCTTTCGCCCCCTCCCCTTCTACGGAGTTCGGTTGATGGCAGAGGGAATTCGCTTTACCTGGAGGGATCCTAAGACCGGAAGCAGCCGGATCGCCTCCCTGGAGGAGGCAGAAGCCCTGCGAAGGGCTGCGGAGAAGGGCAGCAGCCTCCTCCTGACCCGGGTGGAGAAGAAGAGAAAGCAGCTGGCTTCGCCCCAGCTCTATGATCTGACAGAGCTACAGAGAGATGCCAATAAAAAATACGGTTTTTCCGCCAAGGAAACCCTGAACCTGATGCAGAGCCTCTATGAGACCCATAAGCTTCTGACCTATCCCAGAACGGATTCCCGCTATCTTACGACGGATATTGTCCCCACCATCGGGGAAAGGCTGGAAGCCATCAGCGTCGGCCCCTACCGCAGCCTGGCAGCCAAAGCCAGGAAGACCAAATTGCAGGGGAAGCTGGCCTTTGTCAATGACAGCAAGGTATCGGATCATCATGCCATCATTCCCACGGAGCAATACCTGCAGCTGACTGCCTTGTCTGCCCAGGAAAGGAAGATCTATGATCTGGTGGTTCGCCGCTTCCTGGCGGTCCTCTATCCTCCTTGTATTTACGAAGAAACGGCCTTGACTGCCACTTGCGGCAGTGCCAGCTATGCTGCCAAGGGAAGGATTTCCCTGGAGGAGGGCTGGAAAGAGGTATATGGCGACGATCGGACAGAAGAATGGGATGAGGAGGCCTTAGAAGAGGGCGGCGAGGGGGAGACTCTCGGAAGTCAGAAGCTTCCGGAGGTTAAGCAGGGGCAGAAGCTCAAGATCCAGAAGAGTCTTCGGACAGAGGGTAAGACCAAACCTCCGGCCCGCTTTACGGAAGCCAGCCTCCTGTCTGCCATGGAGAATCCCGTTCGTTTCCTGGAGAAGAAGGATGACAAATTGGCAAAAACCCTGGGAGAGACCGGGGGCTTAGGCACCGTGGCAACCCGGGCGGATATTATAGAGAAGCTTTTCCGCAGCTTTTTGCTGGAGAAGAAGGGAAATGAGATCTATACCACCTCCAAGGCCCGCCAGCTGCTGGCCTTGGTGCCGGGGGATCTCAAGAAGCCGGAATTGACGGCTCAATGGGAGCTGGAATTGGCAGAGATGGCGAAGGGTCGCCGAACCAGGCAGGATTTTATGAAGCATATCCGCAATTATGCCGGGGAGCTGATCCGGGAGATCAAGACGGAGGAAGGCACCTTCCGGCACGACAATCTGACCAACAAGAAGTGCCCGAATTGCGGGAAAAGGCTTCTGGCTGTCAATGGCAAGAATTCCAAGCTTCTGGTCTGCCAGGATCGGGAATGTGGCTATCGGGAGACCTTGTCCAGAACTACCAATGCCCGCTGCCCTGTCTGCCACAAACGGATGGAAATGCGGGGAAAGGGAGAAGATGCCGTCTTCCTCTGCTCCTGTGGTCATAAGGAAAAAATGGCCAAATTCGAGGAGCGCCGGAAGAAGGAGGGAGCCGGAGTTAATAAAAAAGATGTGGCCAGGTATCTGGAGAAGCAGAAAAAAGAGACGGAACAGTCGGTCAATCATGCATTTGCCCAGGCTTTGAAAGGGATAAAACTGGAGGACTAAGGGGTAAAAGTGAATTGTTTGTTGACAGAACTTGCAAAAGACAGTAAACTTCTTGTAACGAGTGGTTAGATGTATACAGAATGCAACAGAAAGGGGTTTGAGGATATGATCAAGGATCAGAATGAATTGGAGGCAAAGCTGAACGAGCTGGTAGAGATTAGCCGGACCTCCGGAAAAATCGATATGAAGCTCTATACCGAATATGATGTAAAGCGTGGTCTGCGAGATTCCAACGGCAAGGGTGTCCTGACGGGCTTGACGGAGATCTCCGATGTGATTGGCTTTCAGGTGGATGAGGAAGGTCAGAAGGTACCGGCAGATGGGAAACTCTATTATCAGGGCTACAGCGTGATGGATTTGGTAAGAGGATTCAAGAACCGCCGCTTTGGTTTTGAAGAGGTCACCTACCTCCTGCTCTTCGGCGAATTGCCCCGGAAGGCGCAGCTGGATGAATTTCTTGAGATCCTGAGCAGCTTCCGCAAGCTTCCGGACGTGTTCACCCGAGATGTCATCATGAAGGCCAGCAGCCCCAATGTGATGAATTCTCTGCAGAAATGTGTGCTGACCCTCTACACCTATGACAGCAATCCGGAGGATACCAGCATACAGAATATCCTGCGGCAGTCTCTGAGCCTGATCGCCAAGATGCCCCTGCTGGCTGTCTATAGCTATCATACCTATCGCCATTATTATCAGGGACATAATCTCTTCATTCGCAATCCCAAACCTGAACTGTCTTTGGCAGAGAACCTTTTGCAGATGCTCCATCCGGACGGAAAATATACGGAACTGGAGGCCCGCGTACTGGATGTAGCCCTAGTCATCCATGCGGAACACGGCGGCGGCAACAACTCCACTTTCACCACCCATGTGGTATCTTCCACCGGAACTGACACTTATTCGGCCATTGCGGCCTCTCTGGGCTCTTTGAAGGGACCCAAGCACGGGGGTGCCAACCTCAAGGTCCAGGAGATGTTTGAGGACATCAAGGCCAATGTCAAGGATTGGGAGGATGAGGAGGAGCTGCGCCGCTATCTGACGGCTATTTTGGATAAGCAGGCCTTTGACCACAAGGGTCTCATCTATGGCATGGGTCACGCCGTATATACCGAATCCGATCCCCGAGCCGTCATCCTCAAAGAATATGCCCAGCGTCTTTCGGAGGAGAAAAATCTGGAGAAGGAATTCGCACTCTATACCTCTGTGGAGCGAATCGCCGGAGAATGTATCGCCAGGAAGCGCAGACTCTTCAAGCCCGTGTGCGCCAATGTGGACTTCTTCAGCGGCTTCGTCTATACCATGCTGGGTCTGCCCAAGGAGCTCTATACCCCCATCTTTGCTATCGCCCGCATCTCCGGCTGGTCTGCCCACCGGATCGAGGAAATGGTCAATGCCAGCAAGATTGTCCGTCCGGCCTACAAGTACGTGGGGCACCACAAGGAATATGTAGAATTGGATGACAGAAGTGTTTCCGGCTGCTGATAATCCCCAAAAGGGGCAGAAATGTGCCCCATGGTCGGCCCCTTTGATAGTGTCAAGAGATTTTGCTTGACAAAGCAGCTGGCTCTATAGTATGATGACACAGGTGATGCGAATGGAGAAGTTCGTGGTACAGTCGCTGCTCTATGATTTCTATGGGGAATTGCTGACAGACCATCAGCGACAGGTATACGAGGAAGTGGTATTCAATGACTTTTCGGCAACGGAGGTTGCCAAGGAGGCTGGAATCAGCCGCCAGGGTGTTCATGATATGATCAAGCGCTGCGGCAGGATTCTGGAGGAATATGAGTCCAAGCTTCACTTAGTAGAGAGATTCCTGCATATCAGGGAGAACGTAAGAGAGATTCAGGCTCTGACTGCTGAGGATAGCACAGAGAGTCTGGAGGGACGTATGGGGCGGATCCGGGGGATTGCCTCGGAGATTCTGGAGGAGTTGTAGGATATGGCATTTGAAAGTTTGACAGAAAAGCTGCAAAATGTATTCAAAAAGCTCCGAAGCAAGGGACGTCTGACGGAAGCAGATGTGAAGAGTGCCCTGAAGGAAGTGAAGATGGCCCTTCTGGAAGCGGATGTAAGCTTCAAGGTGGTAAAGCAATTTATCCAATCTGTGCAAGAACAGGCCATCGGTCAGGATGTAATGAACGGTCTGAATCCCGGTCAGATGGTGATTAAGATCGTCAATGACGAGATGGTCAAGCTCATGGGTTCTGAGACCCGGGAGATTACCCTTAAGCCGGGCAATGAGGTGACGATCCTTATGATGGTGGGCCTGCAGGGTGCAGGTAAGACCACTACGGCTGCCAAGATTGCGGGAAAGCAGAAGGCCAAGGGCCGCCGCCCCCTGCTGGTGGCCTGCGATGTTTACCGGCCGGCTGCTATCACCCAGCTACAGGTGAATGGTGAGAAGCAGGGCGTGGAAGTATTTTCCATGGGAGACAAGCAAAAGCCTGTGGATATCGCCAAGGCAGCTGTGGAGCATGCCAAAGCCCGGGGAATGAACCTGGTGATCCTGGATACGGCCGGACGGCTTCATATCGATGAGGATATGATGCAGGAGCTGGTGGCCATTCGGGAGGCAGTTGGGGTAGATCAATCCCTCCTGGTGGTGGATGCCATGACCGGCCAGGATGCGGTAAATGTGGCAGAGACCTTCAACAATAAGGTGGGAATCGATGGTGTTATTCTGACCAAGCTGGACGGTGATACCCGAGGCGGAGCGGCCTTATCCATCAAGGCAATCTGCGGAAAACCCATTTTTTATGTAGGTATGGGAGAGAAGCTCTCGGACCTGGAACAATTTTATCCGGATCGCATGGCCTCCAGAATCCTGGGTATGGGGGATGTCATGAGCCTGATTGAGAAGGCTCAGGCCAATCTGGATGAGACCAAGGCTCTGGAGATGGAACAGAAGCTGCGCAAGGCGCAATTTGGCTTCGACGATTATCTGGAGAGTATGAACCAGATGCGCAAGATGGGAGGAATCTCCAGCGTTCTGGGTATGCTGCCTGGCATGGGCGGCAAGATGAAGGATCTGGAGAGTATGGTGGATGAGAAGGATCTGGCGCGCAAGGAGGCCATGATCTACTCCATGACTCCGGCAGAGAGAGCCAATCCGGATCTCTTGAATCCCTCCCGGAAGAACCGCATCGCCAAAGGGGCGGGAGTTCCCGTGGCGGAGGTGAACCGCTTCGTCAAGCAATTTGAGCAGACCCGCAAGATGATGAAGCAGATGCCCGGTATGATGAAGGGCAAGAAGGGTAAGTTGGGAGGCTTCAAATTGCCGTTTTAACGGCTCTTTGTTCTCATAGATCATTATTTTCACAGGGAGGTGAATAAGAGATGGCAGTAAAGATTCGTTTAAGAAGAATGGGCCAGAAGAAGGCACCCTTTTATAGAATCGTTGTAGCAGATGCCAATTCTCCGAGAGACGGCAGATTTATCGAGGAGATCGGTACCTATGATCCCAACCAGGATCCCAGTGTATACAGCGTGAATGAAGAGGCAGCTAAGAAGTGGCTTGCCAATGGCGCTCAGCCGACAGAGGTTGTTGGAAAGATCTTCAAGCTGGCAGGCATTGAAAGGTAAGCTCTGGGCGGAGGTATCTTGTAATGAAAGAATTAGTAGAAGTAATTGCAAAATCTCTGGTGAACAATCCCGACGAGGTGGTGGTTACCCAGACGGAGAGCGGCAATGATCTGCTGATTGAATTGAAGGTTGCGCCCTCTGACATGGGAAAAGTGATTGGAAGACAGGGACGGATTGCCAAGGCCCTTCGTTGTCTGGTGAAGGCCGCGTCTTCCAGGAGCGACAAGAAAGTGGTAGTTGAAATTCTGCAATAAAGGGACAGACTGCCTTGGGCAGCTTCTGCCGGCAGGCGGCCGGAAGGTTTCCTACATGGAACTCTCCGGCCGCTTTTTTGTATCAGGAATCCGGCCGCTGTCGCTTCCCCTGGCTGCGGGAGCGGTTTACCGGGCTTGAAGCTGACGCGGTAGTTGGATCCAAAGGGAGGCAAGAAATGGAGCAATTTCTCAAGGTTGGAGTCATCACCTCCACCCATGGAATCAGAGGGGAGGTCAAGGTATTTCCCACCACAGACGATCCGGAGCGCTTTCGCTCCCTGAAGAGTCTCTATCTACAGACCCGGACGGGCAGGCAGGAGTTGAAGATAGGGGGAGTCAAGTTTTTCAAACAGATGGTGATTCTCAGATTCCTGGGGATCGATTCCATCAATGAGGTAGAGCAATATAAGGGCTTTGAATTATTCGTTCCCCGGGAGGAGGCAGTGCCCCTGGGGGAAAATGAATATTACATCGCCGACCTCATCGGTATGGAGGTCTATACGGAGGAGGATCAGCTCCTGGGCACCCTTCGGGATGTTATGGAAACCGGTGCCAATGATGTCTATTGTGTGGAAACTAAGAATTATGGCGAGGTCTTGATTCCTGCCATCAGACAGTGTATTATGAAAGTTGATGTAGAGGCAGGGAAGATGATCGTACATTTGCTTCCCGGCCTGATAGAAGACAAATAAATAGAGCTGGGAAAAAGGAGGGAAACAAAATGAAGACATGCAAGAATTGCGGCTCTCAGATGGAAGAGGGAGCTCGTTTCTGCCGTATATGCGGTACGGCAGCGGATCCCGTGGATCCTGCGAATGCCACGGATAGTACAGCAGCGGATTCCGCAGGCGCTGCCAGTGGGGCCGATCCGGCCTACGGTCAGCAGGATTACAGCCAGCAGGCCGGTTCGACCTATGGCCAGCAGGGATACAGCCAGCAGACCGGTCAAACTTATGGCCAGCAGGATTACAGCCAGCAGACCAGTTCGACCTATGGCCAGCAGGGGTACACTCAGCAAGGAAGCCAAGCCTACGGTCAGCAGGATTACGGTCAGCAGGCCGGTTCAACCTATGGCCAGCAGGGATACAGCCAACAGACCGGCCAGACCTACGGTCAGCAGGATTACAGCCAGCAGACCAGTTCGACCTATGGCCAGCAGGGGTACGGTCAGCAGACCAGCCAGACCTACGGTCAGCAAAATTACAATCAGCAGTCTTATGGCCAGCAGACTTACGGCCAGGCACCCTACGGCCAGCCGGAGAAGAAGAAGACCAGCGGGGTATCCATTGCATCCCTGGTGCTGGGCATCGTGGGTATTTTCACCGGTATTATGGCAGCCGGTTGCTGGGGAGCAGGAGCTCTGCTGCCTTCCTTGAAGATCCTGGCTATCGTGCTTTATCTGCCTAATATTTTGGCTATTGTATTTGGCATTATGGGGATTTCCAAGGCATCTAAGCAGGGACTTTCCGGCAAGGGACTGGCAATCGCAGGTCTTGTCCTGGGAATTGTCTTCCTCCTGATCTGGATGGTTTACGGATATCTGGCAGAACAGGCCATGCAATATTACTCTTACTACACCTATTCGAACCTGTCTGACCTGTTTCAGCTTTTTGAATTGTTTGACTAATATTTAATCTTATGAACTATTACGTTGTAACCTTATTTCCTGAGATGATTCAGCAGGCGGCCAGTGCCAGTATTCTGGGGCGGGCCGCCAAAAATGGCTTTATTTCCGTAAAAACCGTGAATATCCGCGACTTCTCTACGAACAAGCACCATCGAGTGGATGACTATCCCTACGGGGGCGGCGCCGGAATGGTGATGGAGGCGGAACCGGTCTATCAGGCTGTCCGTCAGGCAGAGAAAGAGGCCGGATGCAGGATGCGGGTGGTTTATCTGACCCCCCAGGGCAGGGTCTTGAATCAAACCATGGTAGAGGAGCTGGCAAGAGAGGACCATCTGACTCTTTTGTGTGGTCACTACGAGGGAATCGATGAGAGGGTTCTGGAGGAGGTAGTGACCGATTATGTATCCATCGGCGATTATGTTCTTACCGGGGGCGAGCTGGGAGCTATGGTCATGATCGATGCCATTTCCCGCTTTGTTCCGGGGGTTCTCAGCAATGAGGAGTCCTCCCAATTCGAATCCCTCCAGGACAATCTGCTGGAATATCCCCATTATACCCGGCCGGAGGAATGGCGAGGCCATCGGGTGCCGGAGGTTCTCCTTTCCGGCGATCACAAGAGGGTAGAGGAATGGCGCTACCAACAATCTCTGGAGCGGACAAGAATCCGAAGGCCGGATCTGCTGCAAAGAAGCTACCATATCACTACCATTTGGCAGGGAGAAGAAACCCTGGGCCCAGTGGCGGAGGAATTGACCGGATATCTGTCCCGATATGGGCAGGTGCTGAACTACAACAGAAATAAATTGAGAAAACAGGCTCGATCCTTCGATGCCCAGGATCTTCTGGTCTTTCTCCACGCCGGGGATCCGGAAGCCGTGGACGCAGAAGCCTACCGGAGACTCTGTGGCAATGCCACCCCTTATGTATCTGTAAATCTTACAGAAGCAAGGGATCAAAACCAGGGAGAACCAGAACAGAAGACAGTACAAGGTAAAGGGCAGACTTTGGAAGAAATTTTGGAGAAAAAAGGATGCATCAGCCTCGGAAGCTATGAGATTTCCCTCCCACAGGCCAGGCAGACAAAAGAACCTTCCGATCCCCTGGCTCAGCTTGCTTTGCAAATACGGAAGCTGTACGGTGCATAGGTTCCTTGAGGGTTCTATCTGACGCGTGATCCAGCGCTGTCGGAAAGGGAGCAGAAAGCGGTGCAGCCAGCGGCTTCCTTCTGCTGTTTGTTCGGAGGAAAGCAAAATGTACGAATTAATACAGGTATCTGAGTATTGTTATTATATCCAAAGCCCTGCAAAAATTGGACTTGTTCGGCTGAAGGATAGGGACGTTTGTCTGATTGACAGCGGCAATGATAAAGACGCCGGGCGCAAGGTACGGCAGCTTCTTGACCAGAAGGGCTGGCGGCTTACGGCTATTTATAACACCCATTCTAACGCGGACCATATTGGCGGCAATCAATATCTGCAAAGGCAGACCGGCTGCAAGATCTATGCGCCGGGGGTCGAGCGCGACTTTACCCGACATCCGATTTTGGAGCCATCTTTTCTGTATGGCGCTTATCCGCCCAAGGAATTGCGCCACAAGTTTCTGCTGGCTCAGGACAGCAATGCCGAGGAATTGACAGCAGACAAGCTGCCAAAGGGCTTTTCCTTCCTTCCCCTTCCGGGACACTTCTTTGATATGGTGGGATTTCGCACACCGGATGATGTGGTATTTCTTGCCGATTGTCTTTCCAGCCGGGAAACGCTGGACAAGTATCAGATTGGATTCCTCTATGATGTGGGGGCATATATCAACACCTTAGAAAAGGTCAAAGGCATGCAGGCCAGACTATTCATCCCTGCCCATGCCGAAGCAACGGAAAGTATTGCCGAGCTGGCCCAGTATAACATCGACAAGGTGCAGGAGATCGCTGCGCATATTGTCAAGTTGTGTGATAGTCCTATCTGCTTTGAGCAGCTTTTGAAGCAGCTCTTTGACGATTATGGCCTGGCCATGACCTTCGAGCAGTACGTTCTTGTCGGAAGCACTGTGCGCTCCTATCTTGCGTGGCTGAAGGATACCGGGCGGTTATCGGCAGAGTTTCAGGACAATCTGCTGGTTTGGACGAGAAAATAAATGGAAAATCGCCATCTCCCTATTGCGACCGAAGGGAGTCATCTCATGGATAAGAATGCAAACAGGAGAAGGGGCAGGAAATCACTTGGAAGATTTCGATCAACACAAAAAATCTGCAGGAAGCGGATCGCCTGGAAATGCAGAAATTGAATGAGGTTTACACCTATACTCACACAGAGACCGATCGAGTAAAGGACTTCCTTAAAAATCTGGGGGAGAAGGATGTTGTCCACCTGATTGATGATTGCGTAAAATACGAAAACGATCGACTGGCAGGTAGAGCACCAACACCCCGCCATCGTAAAACCGGCCCTAAAAAAGGTTCCCATCGCAAGGGGAAGGAAGCTACTGGAAAGGACATTTCCAAGAAACCCGGGGTAAAAGTTGGAACAAAACGTCCCGAAATCGCGGGAGTTTTCGTATAAATCGTTTACCACAAGATGATATGTTCTCGCATACAGGCAGCTTTCTTAAATCGAGGGTGACATTTTACTCGGAACTATAGCCCAGCATATGACAGGACAGATTTTGAGCAGGAAGCGAGGGAGGCCGGACTAACAGCCTTTTGATGAGGGTCAGAAATCAATTGGTAAAGGATGAAAGAAGATGGAGTTTCCAAAGGATGAATATTTGATTACCGATACGCCTTTTAAAGCATTGACTGTATTTGCAATGCCAATGATTCTTGGTGGATTTTTTCAGCAAGTATATAATATGGCTGATTCGATTATTGTTGGTCAGTTGGTTGGCTCCTCTGCACTCGCGGCTGTCGGTGCCTGCGCAGCACTGACGAATGTTTTTGTATGTGTGGCACTGGGGGCCGGTGTTGGTGCTGGCGTGCTTGTGAGCCGCTATTTTGGTGCTAGAGATTATGGCAAAATGAAAACGATCGTGTCAACATCTATGATTAGCTTTTTAATTCTAAGCATAGTCCTTGGGCTCCTGGGTTTTTGCTTTTCCCATTCGATGATGAGTGTATTACAAACCCCAGACGACATACTGGATGAAGCAGTACTGTATCTGCAAGTCTATTTTGTGGGTTTTCCTTTTTTGTTTATGTACAACATTCTTTCAACTATGTTCAATTCGATCGGTGAATCCAAAATTCCGTTGGGACTTCTGTTTTTTTCTTCAGTCCTAAATGTTTTTCTGGATTTCTGGATGGTAGCCGGTCTTGGACTAGGCGTGTTCGGCGCGGCACTTGCAACTCTCATTGC
>CAVJHW010000022.1:0-5269 GCA_963649395.1 Coriobacteriaceae bacterium
TCAGCTGGATAGAGCAACGGCCTTCTAAGCCGTGGGTCGGGGGTTCGAATCCCTTCAAGCACGTTTTCGCTGTCAAGCGACATTTTATTGATTATGGTGGGTATAGCGCAGTTGGTTAGCGCGCCAGATTGTGGCTCTGGAGGCCAAGGGTTCGAATCCCTTTATCCACCCTGCCGTGATGGCGTAATAATGGGCTATCGCCAAGCGGTAAGGCACAGCACTTTGACTGCTGCATACGCTGGTTCGAATCCAGCTAGCCCAGTTCAATCCGGAGCATTAGCTCAGGTGGCAGAGCACTTGACTTTTAATCAAGTTGTCCGGGGTTCGAATCCCCGATGCTTCATGCAGTCTGCAGACATGCTTCCGATCTATGAGTAAGCGGAGAACTCCAAAAGAGGTGAGTTTCCGCTGTTTTTGTTTCTATGCGGCTATGGCGGAATTGGCAGACGCGGCGGGTTTAGGTCCCGTTGGGCAACCGTGCAGGTTCGAGTCCTGTTAGCCGCATTTGGGTTAGAATCTATACCGGCAGCTCCGCCACATGGGCGGGGCTGTGATTGCTTTAATCCAGCTGGCCGATGGTATAATGAGCCAGGTGATCTCGATCGATGTCGATCAGCAGGTAGGTGGGCTTGCGTCCTATCTGGCGGGGATAGCACAGGGAACCGGGGTTTAAGAGGGTCAGGTTATTCTCCGTGTCAATCAAGGGACGGTGGGTATGGCCGAAGATGGCAATGTGGACATTCCGGCTCTCCGCCTCATCCCGCAGGCGCTCTGTGCCCAGGGACACGCAGTAGCGATGGCCGTGGGTGATGAAGACCCGGTAGTCATCCAAAGTCATGAGGATCTCCCGATTCAGCTCGGTTCCCCAATCGTTGTTGCCGGCCACCATATAGCAGGGACAGCCTACCAGCTCTCGGATATCATTTTCCTGTCCCTCAATATCACCACAATGGATGAGACCATCGATCTCGCCAATCTGATCCAGCACCCGTTTTATCTGCTCCGCATGTCCGTGCGTATCGCTCACCACAAGTATTCTCATACCTTCACCCTTTCCTCCAATATTTTTTTGATGGCTCGAAGGGCCTCGCCCCGATGGCTGATGGCATTCTTCTCCTCCGGAGACAGCTCTGCTGTGGTCTTTCCCCGGTCTGGCAGGTAGAAAATGGGATCATAGCCGAAGCCATTGCTGCCCTTCTCCTCATAGCCGATCTGCCCCTCGATCACTCCTCTGGCTGTGCAAACCTCCCCATCCGGCAGGACTGCCGCCAGGGCGCAGACGAAGCGGGCGGTCCGCTTCAAGGGGGGAACTCCCTCCAGCCGTGAGATAAGATTGGCATTCTTGATATGGTAAGAGGTGTCCTCCCCCATATAGCGGGCGGAGTAGATGCCGGGTTCCTTGTGAAGCCAATCGATCTCCAGACCGGAATCATCCGCCAGCACCACAAGGGGCTCCTCCTGACCGGGAAGCTTCCGGCTTCCGGCTGCCAATTGGGCTACAGCCTTGGCCTTGAGGATGGCATTTTCCTCGAAGGTCTTCCCGTCCTCTACGATATCCGCCTCCAGCCCGGCCTCCTTCATGGATAGGATCCGGGCAGGAAGATCTGCCAGAATTTCCCTTATTTCCTTCATTTTCCCCGGGTTGCCTGTGGCAAAGATAAGCTTATACATGGCTGGAACTTGCTCCTTCCTGGTGTTTGGGAGGTCTGGGACCGGAATATTGGTAGAAATAGGTCTTTAGCATCCCATTATAGATCTTGCGATTCTTGTCGGCCTTCCGCCCGATCATCCTCTGGGTGTCCTCGTAGCTGGAAATCAGATACAGGGACCAGGTATCCAAAAGGGCAAAGCGTTGCCCCAATGTTCGGTAAAGGGCAGGCAGGTTCTCCTTCTCTTCCAGTCGCTCTCCGTAGGGAGGATTGGTGACCAGGAAGCCATATTGTCCCGGATGGGTAAAGTCCGCCACATCCTTTTGCTGGAAATGAATCCATTGGTCTACCCCTGCCAGGCGGGCATTCTCCCGGGCTGCCCGAATCATGGCGCCGTCGATATCGCTGGCCCAGATCTGGGAGTCCTTAGGCGGACAGACCAGGTCCCTGGCTTCCTCCCGGGCATCCTTCCAGCATTGGGGGGAAACCAGGTTCTCCCATTCCTGCGCCTGGAAGCTCCGCTTCATGCCGGGGGCCATGGAGGCGGCCATCAAGGCTGCTTCAATGGCGAAGGTGCCACTGCCGCAGAAGGGATCCGCCAGGATGCGGTCCCTCTTCCAGGGGGTCAGCATCAGCAGGGCGGCAGCCAAGGTCTCGGTAATGGGAGCCTTGGCGGTCAGCTTCCGATATCCTCGCTTGTGGAGGGAGAGGCCGGTGGTATCCAGGCCGATGGTCACCTGGTCCTTCAACAGGGAGACCCGAAGAGGGTAGCTGCTGCCATCCTCCGGAAACCAATCCATGTGGTAGGAGGCCTTCAGCTTCTCTACGATGGCCTTCTTCATGATAGATTGGATGTCGGAGGGGCTGAAAAGCTTGCTTTTGATGGAATTGGCCTTGGTGACCCAGAAGCGTCCGTTCCTGGGAAGATAGCGATCCCAGGGGAGATTGCGGGTCTTCTCGAAGAGCTCCTCGAAGGTCTCAGCTCGGAATTGCCCCACCTTCAGAAGAATCCGCTCGGTGGTTCGCAGGAAAATATTGGCATAAGCAATGGCCTGGACATCTCCCAGGAAGGTGACCTTGCCGTCCTCTACCGAGCGGATCTCATAACCCAGATCCAGAATCTCCCGCTTCATCACCGACTCTAGTCCGAAATGGCAGGGAGCAATTAACTCATATAATTCCATGATTTTCTCTTCCCTTCTCCGGATTCTGGATACCGGCGGCAATGGCAGGGCTAGGTTTACTCATTTTCAAAAAGGGGGGTGCTGAAATAGCGCTCTGCCGTATCCGGCAGGATAGTTACTACCGTTTTTCCCGGCCCCAGCTTCCGAGCTAAGCGGATGGCAGCTGCCACGTTGGTTCCGCTGGAGATACCGCACATCAATCCCTCCTTGCGGGCCAGATCCTTGGCGGTTTGAATGGCCTCCTCATCGGTGATGATGCAGATATCACTGTAGATCTCCCGGTTCAGATTCTCCGGGATCAGGCCGTCCCCGATGCCCATCTGCAGATGGGTGCCGATATTGCCTCCGGCCAGGATGGCTGCATTCTCCGGTTCCACCGCCCAGATCTCGATAGAGGGATTCTGGGCCTTGAGAACCTCGCCGATACCGGAGATGGTGCCTCCGGTGCCCACCCCGGAGCAAAAGCCGTCGATGGGGCCCTCCACCTGCTCCAGGATCTCCACAGCCGTATGGTAGCGGTGGGCCGCATTGTTGGCCGGATTGGAAAATTGCTGGGGGACATAGATCTTGGGATTCTCCCCAGCCATGCGAAGGGCTGTCTGCAGGCATTCGTCAATGCAGGCGCCGATATCCCCGGCATCGTGAATGAGGATGACCTCTGCCCCGTAATGCCTTACCAGCTTCCGCCGCTCCTCGCTGACGGAATCCGGCATGATAATAATCGTATGATAGCCCCGGACGGCTCCGATGAGAGCCAGGCCGATTCCCTGGTTGCCGCTGGTGGGTTCCACGATAATGGTATCCTTCTGGATGATTCCTGCTTGCTCCGCCTCCAGAATCATGTTGTAGGCTGTTCGAGTCTTAATGGACCCGCCTACATTCAATCC
The DNA here is from genome assembly GCA_963649395.1 of Coriobacteriaceae bacterium. Taxonomy (GTDB): domain Bacteria; phylum Bacillota; class Clostridia; order Lachnospirales; family Lachnospiraceae; genus Scatomonas. The sequence goes on from CAVJHW010000022.1 coordinate 3,721, forward strand.
CTCATATTTGACCAAAATCCGTGCCCCATCGGGCTCTCCCAGGTGGTTAAGCTGAATCATGGGGGTGTGTCCCATGGCATCCAGGACATTCTTATAAACCATGTCTGTATCCTCTTTTCTAGCTCCCCTTATCCTGTCTGACTCCTGATTCTAAGAGAAATGCTCCGGCAGGGGAGCTGCCGAAGCATTTCGAGGGGAGTATAAATTAATAAGGGGTTATTAATTTGTAAAAAAAATTTTTTGAAGGGTAAATTCTTTTTACAGAGACGATTATAATACAGATACGGAAAAAAAGCAAGGTAAAAATCAGGATTGACTCCCAAATTTAAAGGTGCTATGATTCAGTCATTCGAGAAAAAGGAATCAGGGAGTTCTATTTGCTTCCCGTGTCACGTATTTCATAGGGAGGTGGGCGTCATGAAGAAGATGGAAACAAATGACTGGATCATCCTGAATAACATTATTTTCAAGATCCATACGACGGAATGCTTTAATGACATGCGCTATGACCTTTTGGATCAGCTGAAAATGGTTCTTGATTTTGACAGCGCTGATTTTTATATGGCTTCCAAGGAAGAGGGCAAGCTCCTGTGCAACCCGGTCACCTATAATTGTGACGAGGATCTTTCGGATATGTATGAAAACCTGGATTACAGCCGGGGGATCGTGGCCAGCGGCAAGACGCTGATCTACCGGGAGACAGATATTATCTCGGATGAGGCCAGGGTACAAACGGATTATTACAAGAAGGTATATATGCCCAATAAGTGGCATTATGCCCTGCAAATGGTCATTGCCAGGCATAAGAAGTTTCTGGGGGCCATCACCTTCTACCGGACCATAGGGAAGGAGGATTTCCAGTATGATGATATCTTTGTCCTGGATATGCTCAAGGATCATTTGGCCTATCGGCTGGAGAAGTTTTACCATTCCGGCGAGAGCGGCATGAGCAAGATTACCGTGACGGAGGCTGTGACAAAATACGACCTGACCCGGCGGGAGCATACCATATTGCGCCGTTTGATGTCCGGTATGGACAATACGGAGATCTGCCAGGAGCTGGTGATTACCCCCAACACATTAAAAAAGCATATCCTGAATATTTATCGGAAATTAGGAATAAAAAACAGGGTTCAGCTTTTCAAAATGATCAAGGAATTTGAATAAATACCACTTTTGGAGTAGAAAAATGGTGAAAAGTGGTAATTGAATTAAGAAAACCAATGAGATATATTCATGAAAACGAAAACAAAGTTTGAAGCAGAAGACGAAGACAAAGCGAAGGGGCTTATCCGATGAGGATGAGCCCTTTTTCTGTTGGAGAGGAGGGCGGTGGCTGCCGCCTTCTGCCGGAGGGCCACAAAGGAGGTAAGGAGATTATGAAGGAATTGGTAATATTGATCAGACCGGAGAAGCTGGAAGATGTAAAGAGAATTCTGGATGACATCAATTGCGGGGGCATGACCCTGTCGACGGTGATGGGCTGTGGTACCCAGAAGGGAATTTCCTCCGATGAGGAGGAAACCGTCAATGAGATCCGGGGCTTAAG
>CAVJHW010000022.1:5363-25503 GCA_963649395.1 Coriobacteriaceae bacterium
TAAGGGTTGAAGTGGTGATGGAGGATAAGTTTGTGGAGCCTGTCATCGAGAAGGTTCGGGAAACCTGTGTGACAGATCACGTGGGAGACGGCAAGATATTTATCAGAAATGTGGAAGATGCCATTCGAATCAGAACTGGTGAAAGAGGAAATAAGGCTCTCTAAAGGATAAAGAGGTGATCCCATGGGAAAGATAGTCGAGATTGAAGGAGTAAATAAAAAATATGGGAGCAATCACGTGGTGAAGGACATGAACCTTTCCATCGAGGAGGGGGAGTTCCTGACCCTGCTGGGTTCCTCCGGATGCGGCAAAACCACCACCCTTCGCATGATTGCCGGTTTTGAGGAACCCACCAGCGGGACCATTACCGTGGAAGGGGAGAGAGTGGAGGACAAGGAGCCCTTTGAGAGAAATGTCAACACGGTATTTCAGTCCTATGCCTTATTTCCCCATAAGACCGTATATGACAATATAGCCTACGGCCTCAAGATGAAGAAGGTTCCCAAGAATGAGATCCGGGAACGGGTAGGGGAGATGATGGAGATGGTTCAGCTGGGGGGCTTTGAGAAGAGATATCCCTCTCAGCTGTCCGGCGGACAAAAGCAAAGGGTTGCCATCGCAAGAGCCTTGATCAACCGACCCAAGGTCCTGCTCCTGGATGAACCCCTGGGGGCCCTGGATCTGAAGCTGAGGAAGCAGATGCAGCTGGAATTGAAGAAATTGCAGAAAAAATTGCACATCACCTTCATCTATGTGACCCACGATCAGGAGGAGGCCCTTACCATGAGTGACAGGATCGCTGTCATGCATGACGGGGTCATCGACCAGCTGGCGGCGCCTGCCGAGATCTACGAGCATCCCGCCACCAAGTTCGTGGCCACCTTTATCGGTGAGACCAATATCTATGACGGCTGTATTACCAGGATAGAGGATGGGGTAGCCACCATGACCCTGGAAAATGGGGCGGTATCGGTCAAGTGCCCGGAGGATTTCTCCCTGCTGGAATATGCTACCATATCCGTAAGACCGGAGAAGATGAAGTTTGAGACAAGTCCGGTGGAGGGATTTGAGCTGGAGGCTCAGGTCAGGGATTATGTCTATGTAGGCTCTGTCCTCAAATGCATCGTATCCCTTCCCAACGGCAATGAGCTTAAGATAGAAAGGCTGGCGGGTCAGGAATTGCCCAAGATAGGCAGCAAATGCTATCCCTATTGGAAGGTGGAGGATGCGGTATTGATTCATAATGAGAGCCATTATATCTTTGAAGCCCTGAATAGTATCAAATTGGCGTAACTGTCATCTCCGGTCTGATGGATGAGACTTTTGTCCGGTCTGGAACAGTTACCTATTGGCTTAGGAGGCGCTTTATGAAGCCTGGAAAGACAAAGCACGAATTTAGAGCAAATACCCTGCCGGCTCTCATAACCGTGGGTCCGGTGACCCTGATTATGGTGCTTTTGATTGCCATACCTCTGATCTATGTGGCGGTTATGAGTTTTTGCTCCATCGATGAATTTTACAATGTGACTTTTAAATTTACCCTGCAGAATTATGTGAGACTGGCAAATGCGGACTATCTGACCATCTATGTGAGGTCCATTGCCATCGCCCTTCTCACGACGGCCCTGTGCATATTGATCGGATATCCCTTTTCCTATCTTATTGCAAGGACCAAAAGCAAGAAGAAAAGAATTCTCTATATGCTGGTGATCATTCCCTTTTGGACCAACTCCCTGATCCGGATCTACGGATGGAGAACCTTCCTGGGAACCAGCGGTTGGCTGAACGGAGTGCTGACTCATATAGGAATCCTGAAGGAGCCGATCGACTTCCTCTATACCCAGGGAACCACGGTTCTCGGTATGGTTTACTGTCTGATCCCCTTTATGATCTTGCCCCTTTATACAGCCATTGAGAAGCTGGATGATTCCCTCCTGGAGGCTTCGGCGGATCTGGGAGCCAAGGGGGTCAATACCTTTTTCGAGGTGATCCTGCCTCTGACATCCAGCGGAATCTTTTCCGGCAGTCTGATGGTATTTATCCCCTGTCTGGGATATTTCTTCGTATCCGATATTCTGGGAGGGGGTAATTCGGATGTCATAGGTAATCTGATCGAAAGACAGTTCCAAAGCGGCAATAACTGGCCCCTGGGGGCAGCCCTTTCCATCATATTGATCTTGATCACCCTGATCCTCGTCAAGCTCTATCAGAAGCTGGGAGGAGATATGGATGCCCTGGGAGTGTAGGAGGTGATGAGGATGAGAAAAAGAAAAGCCGGGAGACACAAGGGCCTAAGTATCACCTTCTGTACGCTGGTTTACCTGTTTTTGTTTCTCCCTATCTCGGTAATCGTTGTCAATTCTTTCAACGCTACCACCACAAAGCCCTACATGAGCTGGAAGGGATTTACCCTTGATTGGTATGCAAAGCTTTGGGACAACACCTCCCTGCTGGAGGCCTTCGGCAATACGATGATCATAGCCATTGTCAGCACCCTGCTGGCCACCATCATAGGAACCCTGGGGGCCATTGGGATGTACCGGTACAAGTTTAAGGGGAAGGCCTTGATCGACGGTCTCCTCTATATCCCCGTGGTGATCCCGGAGATTGTTCTTGGTATATCCCTTCTTACCATATTTGCCAAGGTAAATATACCAAGAGGCATGCTTACCCTGATCCTTGCCCATGTCACCTTTTGTATTCCCTTCGTGATCTTTAATGTAAGGGCCAGGCTGACGGGATATGACAGCTCCATTGAGGAGGCCAGCATGGATCTGGGAGCCTCCCGGTTGGTTACCTTCTTCCAGATCACCCTGCCGGTTCTGGCACCGGGCATTCTGGGAGGGGCACTCTTGGCCTTTACCCTGTCCATCGATGATGTGATTATCAGCTACTTTGTATACGGACAGACAAAGACCTATCCCTTGAAGGTGATGGAGAGCGTGAAGAGCGGGGTTGCGCCGGATGTCAATGCCCTGTCCACCCTGATCCTGGTGGGAACCATAGCCTTTGTCATCCTAACCCAAAGCAATATCTTTAAGAGAAAAGGAAAAAATGACTAGTCATTTTCTAATAGGAGGAGGAATTATTATGAAGAGAAAATCAATCAGCCTTTTGCTTGCAGGTGTTCTGGCCGCTTCCCTGCTGGCCGGGTGCGGAAGCTCCAAGGAGACAGCCCAAAATGGGGAATTGAACGTATTTGTATGGACGGAGTATGTGTCGGATGCAGCCATTGAGGCCTTTGAAAAGGAAAGCGGCATCAAGGTCAATGTATCTACCTATTCATCCAATGAGGATATGCTGTCCAAGCTGAAATCGGAATCAGAGGGAGCTTATGATATCATCCAGCCCTCGGATTATGCGGTGGAATATCTGATCGCCCAGGATAAGCTGGAGGCTTTGGATAAGGAGAAGCTGCCCAATCTGTCCAATATCGATGACGCCTATCTGGATGAAAGCTACGATCCGGGCAATGAATATAGCGTTCCCTATGAAGGCGGCGTGGCCTGTATTGCGGTAAATACGGCTAAGGTGGATAAGGAGATTACCTCTTATGCGGATCTCTTTGACTCCTCCCTGGCCAATCAGCTGGTGGTGCTGGATGATTACCGGGCGGTGATTGGAATGACGGAGCGGTCCATGGGACTTTCCATGAATGAGACGGATTCCGATACCCTGTCCCAGGTGGAGGAAAAGCTCCTGACCCTGAAGGATAATGTAAAGCTGTATGATTCCGATTCTCCCAAATCCGCCCTGATCTCGGGAGACTGTACCGTGGGTATGATCTGGTCGGCGGAGGCTGCCCTGGCCATGGATGAAAATCCGGATATCCAGGTGGTATTCCCTTCTGAGGGGGCCTATGTCTTCCTGGATAACTGGTGTATCCCCAAGGGTGCCAAGAATTATGACAATGCCATGGAATTTATCAATTACATGCTGTCCTCTGAGGCGGCCCAGATGAATATTGAGGACTTCCCCTATCTCTGCCCCAACAAAGCGGCTGTGGAGGCTATGGGAGAGGATTATGTCAATAATGAGGCCAAGAATGTGCCCACCAGTGTCATAACCAGCGGTGAATTTGTCAAATATCTTGATACAGATACCTTGGCCATCTATGACGAAATGTGGACGAAGTTGAAGAAATAAGGGAAGAAAAATGGACTATCCGAGAATTGATTTTTTGTATTTGAATGAAAAGGATATGCTGGAGGCCGGTGTGCTGGATGCGGCGCGGTGTATAGAGACCATGAGAGATACCTTTTCTCTCTTTGGGAAGAAGGACTTCCTGCTGGGAGGCCCCAAGGCAGATGAGCATGGCCTGCAGATGAATTTTCCGCAAAAATCTGACATAGAGGGGTTTCCCCTGGATGACGGGCCGGATCGAAGATTCATGGCCATGCCGGCCTATCTGGGAGGCAGGTTTCATATCGCAGGGCAGAAATTCTATGGTTCCAACTCCCACAATGCAGCCCTGGGACTGCCCCGCTCTATTCTTATGGTGACCCTGTCGGATGTGGATACCGGAGCCCCCAAGGCCATCCTGTCGGCCAATCTGCTATCTGCCATGAGGACCGGAGCCGTGCCAGCCATGGCCGCCACCTACCTGGCCAATCCGGATTCGGAGGTGCTTTCCCTTCTGGGCCCGGGGGTCATCAACAAATGCGCCCTTATGTGCTACATGGAGGTTTTGCCCCATATAAAGAAAATCAAAATCAGGGGCAGCTCCTCCAAATCCAAAACCGCGATTGCTATGAAGGAATTTATCCGGGAGACCTATCCCCAGGTGAAGGAAATAGAGATCTGTGACAGCCTGGAGGAAGCCTGTCGGGATGCGGATGTGGTATCGGAGGCCATGTCTGTCACCAAGGAAAACATGGAGGAATTCCATCTGGAATGGTTTCAGAGGGGAGCCACCGTCTTCAGCCTGGGTTCCTTCCTCTACCGCAAGTATGAGGATTTCAAGAAAACCACCATGGTGGTGGATAATTATGGAATGTACCGGAAATACCTAAGCAACTTCATTGCCAGAGGGCCGGTGGATGCCTTTGGCAACAAGAGAGAATGGGTCATTATGGGAATCCATTTCGTGCATTTGGTGGAGACCGGGCAGGTGGACAGAGACCAGGTTATCAATCTAAGCGATATCGTCAATGGCCAGGCCCAGGGCAGAAGGAATCCGGAGGAGATCGTCATGTGCTCCGTAGGAGGCCTGCCCCTGGAGGACCTGTCCTGGGGATACGATTGCTATCAAAGAGCAGTAGAAAAAGGCCTGGGAACAAGCCTTAATCTCTGGGAAACCCCCTATATGAAGTAGAACTTTAGACCTATTTATACTCCAAAAGTAGTATAAAATTGGGATAAGCTGGTAATTGAACCGGCCGGAAACATGAAGTAAAGTAGAAGAAAGCAAAGGAGCTGATAGAGCATATCAGCTCCTTTGTTGGTTTTCCCGGGTGGTGGTGCCAGCCACTGCAGCCTGGGGGTTGATAGAGACAGACAAGGAGGAAGCGAAAATGTCATATCCGGAGATTGATTTTTTATTTTTATCTGAGGAAGACATGATAAAGGCGGGCGTTAAGGACATGCCAGCCTGTATAGATGCCATGGAAGAGGTAGTCAAGTGTCTGAATCAGGGGGATTATGTCATGGGAGGAGAAAATCATAATTCCCACGGCAGCCAGGTGTCCTTCCCCAAGGAATCCCCCTTTCCCAATATGCCTCTGGATGAGGGAGATGACCGGCGGTTCATGGCTATGCCGGCCTATATCGGAGGTCCCTTTGATCTGGCGGGCATGAAATGGTACGGGAGCAACAGTAAGAATAAGGAAAAGGGACTTCCCCGCTCCATTCTGACCCTTATGCTCAATGACAAGGATACCGGCGCCCCCCTGGCTTTGATGTCCGCCAATATTCTAAGCGCCATGCGAACCGGAGCCATTCCGGGCGTGGGAGTCCGGTATCTGGCCCCCAAGGATTCCAAGGTGTGCGGAATCTGCGGCCCCGGAGTCATGGGAAAGACCTCCCTGGCGGCGATTTTATCCGAATGTCCCGGCATTCAGGAGATCAAGGTAAAGGGAAGAGGAGAGAAATCCCTCCAGGCCTTTATCGATTATGCCAGGGCAAAGTATCCGGATATTCCGGTCATCCGGCCGGTGGATACCGTGGAAGAACTGGTAAGGGATACGGATGTGATCTCCTTTGCCAATTCGGGCAACACGGATCCCTCCACCTATCCCCTGGTGCAGGGGGAATGGATCAAGCCCGGCGCCCTGATCATAGGGGTGAGCTGCTTTGAGCTAGATGCGGGATTTATGGCAGATACGAAGAAATGCAAGCTGGTGGTAGATAATTCCAGCTTATATGAGGCCTGGGCCGAGGAATTCCCCTATCCCTCCTTCGGAGCAAATAATATCATCGGTTCGAAATTTACCGATATGATCCACGAAGGCTTGATCCACAAAAGGGATATGTACGATCTGGGAGATATCATATTCGGCAAGCGTAAGGGCCGGGAAAGCCAGGATCAGATCGTGATCTTCTCGGTAGGGGGCATGCCTGTGGAGGATGTGGCCTGGGGAAAACATTGCTACGAAAGAGCCAAGGAGCTGGGGCTGGGTCAAAGCTTACGATTGTGGGAGAAGCCGGAGCTGCGCTGAAGATCGGAAGATATTGCTGCGATGGTGCCCCTTACAGGCGGATGGTTGATACCGGCGGCAGCTGCGGGAGCAGGTTAGTGCGGAGCAGCTGGCTTTCATGCGTAGTGGTGCGGGACAATGCCCAGCATGGGGATTTACAAGGAAGGTGGAAGTTATGTCAGACAGGATAAAGGAGCATCCGATACTGGGAGTATTGGAAAAAGGCGAGCTGGTCAAATTCACATTTGACGGGAAAGAGATGGAAGGTTATGCCGGGGAGCCCATAGCGGCGGCCCTGAAGGCTGCGGGAGTCATGATCCACAGATATACCAAGAAGGAACATAAGCCCCGGGGGATCTTTTGTGCCATCGGAAGATGCACGGACTGTGTCATGGTTGTAGACGGAGTTCCGAATGTAAGGACCTGTATCACTCCCCTGGAGGAGGGGATGGATATTCGAACCCAATATGGGGTATCCGATAAACCCTTTGAGGAACAATGATCCTAAGAGAGGAAAGGGAAGGCGACAGACATGAGGAGATATGATCTTATTATCGTAGGGGCGGGACCCGCCGGACTGTCCGCAGGCATAGAGGCAGCCAAAAGAGGAGCCAAGGTTCTGGTTTTTGATGAAAATGAGAAGCCGGGAGGTCAGCTCTTTAAGCAGATACATAAATTTTTCGGTTCCAAGGAGCATAGGGCCAAGGTAAGAGGCTTTGTCATCGGCAGACAGCTGCTGGCAGAGGCGGCAGAGGCCGGGGTGGAGGTCGTCTTAAATGCCACCGTGATGGGTCTTTACCAGGACAAAGAGGTGGTGGTAAAAATCGGCCAGGAGATAGAGCATTTCAAGGGAAATGCGGTGCTGATCGCCACAGGGGCCGCCGAAAATATGGTTACCTTCCCGGGCTGGACCCTGCCGGGTGTGATAGGGGCGGGAGCTGCTCAGACCCTGATGAATCTGCATGGGGTGCTTCCGGGCAAAAGAGTCCTTATGCTGGGAACCGGCAATGTGGGCTTGGTAGTTTCCTTCCAGCTGGAGCAATGCGGCTGTGAGGTAGTAGCCCTGGTGGATGCCGCCCCCCGGGTGGGAGGTTACGGGGTCCATGCCTCCAAGGTAGCCCGTACAGGCGTGCCCTTCTACCTCTCCCATACCATTGTAAAGGCAGAGGGAGATACCCATGTAACCGGCGTTACCATTGCCCAGGTGGATGACAAGTTCCGCTTTATTCCCGGAACGGAAAAGCATTTTGATGTGGATACCATTTGCATGGCAGTGGGTCTTTCTCCCATGTCCCAGCTTCTGAAAATGGCTGGCTGCGACATGGTGGATGATCCCAGGAGAGGGGGACAGGTTCCCATCTGCGACGCATATGGAAGGACCTCCCTGCCGGGGCTGCTGGTGGCCGGGGACGTATCCGGCATAGAAGAGGCCTCCTCCGCCATGATCGAGGGCAGAATGGCGGGCATTGCGGCAGCAGAATATCTGGGATATATGGATAAAAAGGAGATGGATCAGGAGCTTGCCGGTCTGGATCAGGCTTTGGATGGTCTGCGTCAGGGCATGTTCGCCCCCAAGAATAAGGGTAAGGCCATAGAGAAGACAGAGGAAGGCATAGATATTTCCCAAAATCTGCTCCTGCATGGCTTTGTGGCAGAGGATGAGATAGACCGATATCCGGGAGTGACTCATCGGGTGGGGGTTCATCCGGTGATAGAATGTACCCAGAATATCCCCTGTAATCCCTGCCAGGATGCCTGCAAATCCGGCTGCATCTCCATCGGCTCCAACATTACCTCCCTGCCGATCGCCGTGGAGGGTGCCAAGTGTGTCAATTGCGGCATGTGTGTGGCCAGCTGCTCCGGCCAGGCCATTTTCCTTGTAGATGAGGATTGCGGGGATGGCACGGCCACGGTGACTCTTCCCTATGAATTCTTGCCCCTGCCGAAAGAAGGAACCAAGGGGAAGGGACTGGGAAGGGATGGCAAGCCGGTTTGCGATGCAGAGGTGGTATCCGTCAAGGCCACCAAGGCATTTGATAAAACCAACCTTCTTACCATAAGAGTTCCCAAAGAATATGCGTCTAAGGCAAGATTTTTTAAGGCAGTATAGGAGGAGCTTATGAATAAGGTAAATGATAGATCAAGAGACATAGGACCTTTTGTACCCGGCCCGGATGATGATATGCTGATCTGCCGGTGTGAGGAGATTACAAAGGGCCAGATCCGACAGGCGGTTCATGAGGGAATGTGGACCATGACAGAGATACGAAGATACCTAAGAACCGGCATGGGCCTGTGCCAGGGGCAGACCTGCGGCAAGCTGGTGAAGGGGATTGTAGCAAGGGAGCTGGGCGTCTCCCCGGCGGAACTGGAACCTGCTACCAGCAGAGCTCCCATGCGGCCCATCGAAATGGAAGTTTTCGCCAGGGAAGAGGCAGAGGATAAGGAGGGCAGATAGGATGAAGACCAAAGCAGAAGTCATTATCATAGGTGCCGGTATTATCGGCTGCGCCACAGCTTATTATCTGGCCAAACAAGGGGCGGATGTGATCGTATTGGAAGGTTCGGATCATATCGGAAATGGAGGTTCCTCCCGAAATGGCGGCGGAGTCAGACAATCGGGAAGGGATGTGCGGGAGCTGCCCCTGGTCATGTATGGCATCCAGCATATCTGGCCGACTCTTTCCGACGAATTGGAGGTAGATTGTGAGTACCACCAGGATGGCAATCTAAGATTGGGGAAAAATGAAAAGCACAGAGAAATCCTTACCAAGCTTGCAAACAGCGCCAGGAGTGTGGGTCTGGATGTAAGGATGATCGACGGAGACCAGGTAAGGGCCATCAATCCCTATCTCTCCGAGGAGGTAACCTGTGCCAGCTGGTGCCCCACCGACGGACATGCCAATCCCCTGACTACCACCCTGGGTTATTATAAGATGGCCAGGAGACTGGGGGTCACCTTCATCACCGGGGAGCCGGTGCAGGAGCTTCGGGTCAACAAGGGAAGGATCCGTCAGGTCATCACCCCCCATAACGTCTATGAGGGGGACAATGTTCTGGTGGCAGCGGGCCTTTTTTCCAGGGAAATCCTGACCAGTGTGGGCATTGATATTCCCATGACCAATTCCCTGCTGGAATGCCTTGTGACGGAGGCGCAGCCTCCCATGTTTGATCAGATGCTGGGAACGGCAGAAGCAGACTTCTATGGTCATCAGACCAAGCATGGCTCCTTCGTATTCGGGGGTTCCTCCGGGCTGGAGAGGTACAATAAGGACAATGGAACTCCCATGAATTCCTCTAAGACAGCCCCCTGTATCTGCCGGGGAATCATCAAATATTTCCCCCAACTGGCCCATGCCAAGATTGTACGTACCTGGGCAGGCTGGATGGATGCCTCCTTCGACGGCGTTCCCGCTCTGGGCACGGTGGATGAGATCCCCGGCCTATATGTAGCCTGCGCCTTCCACGGACACGGCTTCGGCATCGGTCCGGCGGTGGGAGACCAGCTGGCCAAGCTGATCCTAACCGGACAGACCGATGTGGATCTGAGTCCCCTTCATTATGACCGATATAAGGCGAAAATCTGACCTTGCAGGTCTGTGCTGCAGGATGTTCCGATGTTCCGCACCACCACACAGGAAAGCCAGCTGCTCCGCACTAACGTGCTCCCGCAGCTGCCGCCGGTATCAACAATCCGCCCTATCGGGCTACTTGTCGATACCGGCTTGCCCGACAAATATCCGTGCTTCGGTGCATGCAAGCATGCCCTCAGCCCGGCTGCTTGTCGGGGCTTTCAAAGTAAGGAGTTTCTATGAATAACTTTACCTTTCACATACCTACGGATATCCGGTTCGGTAAGGACCAGATCGAATGCCTGCCAGAGGAGCTGGCGAAATACGGGAAAAGGGTTCTCCTGGTCTATGGCGGGGGAAGTATCAAAAGGTCCGGCCTCTATGATAAGATCCTAGGCCTTCTGTCGGATTTTGAGATAGAGGAGCTTCCGGGAATAGAGCCCAACCCTAAGCTGAAATCAGTGGAGAAGGGGGCTGCTATTTGCAAAGAAAAGGAGATAGAGGTGATTCTGGCTGTAGGGGGCGGCAGCACCATCGATGCCTCGAAGCATATCGCGGCAGCCGCCTGCTATGAGGGAAAGGCCTGGGACCTGGTCCTGGACCGGAGTCTTGTGAAGAAGGCTCTTCCCGTGGCCGTGGTTCTTACCATCTGCGCTACCGGCTCGGAGATGAATTCCGGTGCCGTGATCAGCAATGAGGAGACCCATGAGAAGATGGAATTGAATACCCCCCTGCTCTATCCCAAGCTTTCCATCTGTGATCCTACCTATCTCTATACCCTCCCGGATCGGCAGACGGCAGCCGGTTCTGTGGACATATTGTCCCACGTGATGGAACAATATTTTCAGCCCAATGACCAGGCTTATATCACAGATGTCCTCAGCGAGGCGGTTATGAAAACGGTTATCAAATATGCCCCCCAGGCCCTGGAGGAGCCCCGAAATTATGAGGCCAGATCCAATCTGATGTGGGCCTCTACCCTGGCCTTGAACCATCTTCTGACCGTGGGGAAGGGCGGTGCCTGGAGCGTACATCCCATAGAACATGTGGTCAGCGGATATTATGACATTACCCACGGAGTAGGCCTGGCCATCCTAACCCCGGCCTGGATGGAACATGTCTTGTCGGATCAGACCGCCCCCCGCTTCGCCCGGTTCGCCAGGATGGTATTCGACATCCGGGAGCCGGAGGATGAGAAGGCCGCCAGGCTGGGAATTGAGAAGGTCAGAGAGTTTCATCGGTCCTTGGGAATGCCGGAAAGGCTGCAGGAGGTAGGAGTAGGCGATGAAAAATTCGATGAAATGGCCTCCGAAGCCGTAAGGACCAGCGGGATTTCCCAAAGGGCATATGTGAAGCTGGACCAGGAGGATGTGAAAGAGATCCTTCTGTCCTGCCAATAGGTGCCTTGGCCTTGCAAGCGGATCCTCATCCCAGCTTCATCAGGTGGAAGCCCTCCTCGTTGATGAGGACGTAGCGGTTCTTGCCCAGGAGGAAGAGCTGGCTGATGGGGGAAGTTAGATCCCCCTGGTATTTCTCAATTCCTGCCAGGCTATATACACACAGGGAGCTGCGATTGTGGAGCAGGATGCGGCTGCCTTCCATCTCAATGGACTGATAGGAAAAATCCGTGCTTTTCCGTAGAATTTCCCTTCCCTTTTTGTTGTATACCAGGAGGAGGCAGGAGGATTCTTCCCCGTCCTCCTCCACCGCCAGCCCTACATGGGAGCTGTCGGCAAAGCTACTGACGATGTCGGCTTCCAGGGTGACCTCCTTGGTCTTTTCCGGGATCTGGGAGCCCTGGAAGAAGGTAATTCCATCCTCCCGCAGGGCCGCCCAGCAGCCATCCTCCAGATAGGTCAGCTGGGGGATCAGGATATTGCTGTAGTCATAGGAGCTGACCAGATTGTCCGTCTGACTCTTGCCTGCACTGCCGAAATGATAGAAGGCGATGCGATCCTTGGGAAGACCTTCTTCATAATAGAGATAGGAAACCCCCATGACCAGTCCGTCCCCGGACAGGGCCAGATCCAGGGGGTAGCCCAGGCTGTCCATGGTGGCCTTGAGGGTGGCAATCAGGGAACCGGTTTGGTCATAGTATTGGATCCAGGTCTTGTCTCCCTCCTCCATCAAGGCAGCCACATATCCCTGGCTGCAGACCCGGGCCTTCCGGATAGGACGGTCGGCGGAGAGGCTGCCGATCTGGCCCCTTTCATCACAGAGGCAGATATCGGTCCCGTTTTTGTCATAAATAGCCAGGGTATTCCCCTGGACATCCAAAGCGGGAGACGCCATGCGGTAGGTCACGGTCCAGAGAGGATCCCCATTTCGATCCATTAAGGTGGCACTGTCCACCCCGTATTTCAGAATATAATTCCCCACCCGGCCGTAGAGGAAGGAGAGGGTATCCTCCTGGGTCTTGGTGGTAAGAATCGTATAAGTCTTATAGGTCCATCCCCGTATCAGGACAGCCACAAGCAGCGGAAGCGCCAGAACCGCCAAGGCGACAGCCAGACAGCGGATCCGGCGCTTTTTCTTACCTTCTGGTTTTTTGGTCATAAGTCATGGTCCCCTCTTATTGTACTTTTCAGGAATTGTGCCTTCATGGGTCTATTATAGCATGTTTTTTCCTTATTCAGTAGGTGGGAAATAAAAAGATATCATAGACTTTGGGAAGTACCGATCAGAAGGGAGGAAAAATTTCAGATAAAAGACTTGGTATGTTTACGGAGAGTGCAGTATACGAATCCGTGAAAAGAATGCGGATGCCGCAATAAAATCAGGGAGGACAAGGCGATGCAGTATGCAAGAAAGCAATATCTGGATTAGTTAATCCGAAAAAAGGATAACGGGCGCATCAAAGTCATTACCGGCCTGCGTCGGAGCGGCAAGTCTTACCTTCTATTTACGCTTTACCCCAATAGCCGGGACTTTTGCCTCTTTTCTGGGGAAAAGGTTGAAAAATCCCCGCCTTCGGTATAAACTAAGTCTAAAAGCGCGGGAAGGGGGGCAGCCTGGGGTGAAAAGGGAGAGAAAACGAAGGAAGCGCAGCAATTCCGGACAGAGACAGATTCGGGGCGCTATGCTGGGGATTACTTTCGTGGTATGCAGTCTTATGGTGGCCCTCCTGGTGCAGGGGCGAGCCCTGGACCAAAGATTGGCTGCCAAGAGACAGCAAAGCGCAGACCTGGATGCCCAGATCAGCCAGGAAGAGGACCGGACCCAGGAGATCACGGAGCTGCAGGAATATATGCAAAGTGATGAATATCTGGAGAAGGTTGCCAAGGATAAGCTGGGACTTGTGAGGGATGGAGAGATTATTTTCAAGGAGTCGGAATAATGCGTGAGAGAATTCTGGCCTATATCCGCAGATACCATATGGTGGAAGAGGGAGACCTGGTATGCGTCGGCTTGTCCGGCGGAGCAGATTCCCTCTGCCTGCTGGTCATCCTGCAGGAATTGTCGGAGGAGTTGGGGATCCGCCTGCAGGCGGTGCATGTGAACCATGGTCTGCGGGGAGAGGAAAGTGACCAGGATCAGGCCTTTACGGAGCGGTTATGCCGGGAACGGGAGATACCGCTCTTTGTTTATGCCCGCAGGGTAGGGGAGATTGCCCGGGAGCTGGGGGTAGGGACCGAGGAGGCCGGCCGCCTGGTTCGCCAGCAGATCTATTTGCAATGTATGCAGGAGCATGGGAGTACCAAGATTGCCCTGGCCCACCATCAAAATGACCTGGCGGAGACCCTCCTCTTCCACCTGGCCCGGGGGACCTCCCTGAGGGGGCTGGGAGCCATTCGTCCGGTCAGCGGCTTCCTGATTCGGCCTCTTTTGTGCGTCAGCAGGGGGGAGCTGGAGCAGGAGCTGCGAAGCCGGGGCATGACCTGGAGAACGGACAGCACCAATCTCCAGGATCAATATACCCGCAATGGTATCCGCCATCACCTGATTCCCAGTCTGGTGGATGAGGTGAACGCTCAGGCCGTAGCTCATATGGCCCAGGCGGCAGGGGATCTGGCCCAGGCGGATGACTTCCTGCGGGAGGAAGCCTGCAGACGGATGCAGGAGTTGGTTTGGGAGGAAAAGGGAGGAATCTGCCTGTCGGAGGACTTTCGCAAGCTTCCGGACATCCTGCAGGGTTATCTGGTGGTGGAGTGCCTGGAAAGGCTGGAGGGAAGCAGGAAGGACCTGACCCGCACCCATGTGGGTCTGGTCAAGCAGCTGGCTGACCAGCAGACAGGAAAACGTCTCAGCCTGCCGGGAGGCATCACCGGAGTTCGGGAATATGGGGGGATTTTCCTGGGAAGAGAGCCCGCTGCCCGGGGGCTGGGCTTGGCGGCAGCAACTAGTCCGGGTGAGAAGACCGCTTCTTTGGGGAAAAGTTCGGCAGCAGGGCTCTCGCCGATGGAGCAGCCCGCGGATTCCCCAGTTGAGATCAATCTGTCAGAGGAAGTATTGCTGGCTGGCGAGCTTGTGGAAGTGCCTTTGGAAATGCCTTTGGGACAGGGTCGGCTCTTCTGCCGACTGTTGCAGAGGAGCCGGAGGGAGGATCCGGTGGAAAAGCAGCTGAATCAGCCGGGGTATCCCGGGAAGGCTGAACCGATGCCGGAAGGGGGAAAAATCCCTCAAAAAAAGTATACGAAATGGTTGGATTATGATAAAATGAAGACTGGTTTGGTGGTGAGAACCAGGAGAGCGGGAGATTATCTGGTGGTCAATTCCTCCGGCGGGCGGAAGAAGCTGAAGGATTACCTGATTGACCAGAAGGTTCCCCGGCGAGAGCGGGATTCGATCCCTCTTCTGGCTTCCGGCTCAGAGATATACTGGGTGGCAGGATACCGGATCAGCGAGAGCTGCAAGGTGGATCGAGACACCAGACAGGTGCTGTATATAGAGATAAGAGGAGGTTCATACCATGAGTGAGACAATCCGGACACTGATCGGAGAGGGCCAAGTGGCCGTCCGCATTCGGGAGCTGGGAGAAGAGATCAGCCGGGATTATGCAGGAGGAGAGATTCACATGATCTGCGTGCTAAAGGGAGGCGTGTTCTTCATGTGCGACCTGGCCAAGCGGATTGATGTGCCGGTTACCCTGGATTTCATGTCTGTTTCCAGCTACGGGAGCGAGACCAGCTCCAGCGGTGTGGTGAAGATTGTGAAGGACCTGGACCAGCCCTTGGAGGGGAAGGATGTGCTCATTGTGGAGGATATCATAGATTCCGGCCGTACTTTGGGATATCTCATTGAGATCCTGAAGAAGCGTCATCCCAAGAGTCTTCGCCTGTGTACCCTGCTGGACAAGCCGGAGCGGCGGGTGGTGGATAATGTAGAGGTGGATTATTGCGGTTTCCGGATCCCGGATGAGTTTGTTGTGGGCTATGGTCTGGATTATGCCCAGAGATACCGGAACCTGCCCTATATCGGGGTGGTGGAACTGTCCCCGGACCAGGAATAGAAGGAGGGAAGTGGTGGAAAAGCATGCAAGAGGTTGGGGCGTCTATGCCCTGTTGATCGTTGTTTTGGTGGTTCTGTTTTTCTATATGCCCAATCTGACGGGACAGAACAGTACCATTTCTTATTCAGAATATCAGGCCATGCTGGACAAGGGAGAACTGGTCAAGGTCACCATCGACCAGAATCAGGAGGTTCCCACGGGAGTCCTCCATTATGAGACCACCAGCGGCCAGACCGGCCGGGTGAACGTGGCGGATGTCAAGGAGGCAGAGGCGGAGCTTCAGGAGAAGGAGGTCGCCTATTTCATGAATAATGTCTCCCGGGGGGGCTTTCTCTCCAGCCTGATTCTTCCTGTTGTCCTAAGTATCGTGGCAGTGATGGTGGTGCTGTCCCTGATGAGCCGGTCTGCCGGGGGCGGTTCCAATGCCAAGATGATGAACTTTGGCAAGAGCCGGGCCCGGATGTCCACGGACAAGGATAAGAAGATTCTCTTCCAAGATGTGGCCGGTTTGATGGAGGAGAAGGAGGACCTGGTGGAGATCGTGGATTTCCTCCGCAATCCGCAGAAATATGTCCGGGTAGGAGCCCGGATTCCCAAGGGTGTCCTCCTGGTGGGACCTCCCGGAACCGGCAAAACCCTGCTGGCTCGGGCAGTGGCGGGGGAGGCCAATGTTCCCTTCTTCACCATTTCCGGTTCCGACTTTGTGGAAATGTTTGTAGGTGTAGGCGCCTCCCGGGTGCGGGATCTCTTTGAGGATGCCAAGAGATGCGCCCCCTGCATTATCTTTATCGATGAGATCGATGCTGTGGCCCGCCGGAGAGGCACCGGCATGGGAGGCGGACATGACGAGCGGGAGCAGACCCTGAACCAGCTGCTGGTGGAGATGGATGGCTTCGGCGTGAATGAAGGAATTATCGTTATGGCTGCCACCAACCGGGTGGACATCCTGGATCCGGCCATCCTGCGGCCCGGACGATTTGACCGAAGAGTCGCTGTGGGGGCTCCCGATGTGGTAGGGCGAGAGGAGATCCTGCAGGTACATGCCCAGGGGAAGCCCTTGGGGGATGATGTGGATCTGAAGCAGATCGCCCAGACCACGGCAGGCTTTACCGGGGCAGAGCTGGAGAACCTCCTGAATGAGGCAGCTATCCATGCCGCCAAGGAGGGCAAGGCCTACCTCCAGCAGGAGGATATTAAGAGTGCCTTTATCAAGGTAGGAATCGGAACGGAGAAGAAGAGCAAGATTATCTCCGACAAGGAGAAGCGGATCACCGCCTACCATGAGGCAGGCCATGCCATCCTCTTCCATGTCCTGCCGGATATGGAGGCCGTCTATACGATTTCCGTCATTCCCACCGGACCGGGAGCTGCCGGATATACCATGCCCCAGCCGGAGGAGGACAACCTCTTCGACACCCGAGGCCGTATGCTGCAGAGGATTACCGTATCCCTGGGGGGGCGGGCCGCGGAGGAGATGGTCTTCGACGATATCACCACGGGAGCCTCTCAGGACATCAAACAGGCCACGGCCATAGCCCGGGCCATGGTGACCAAATATGGCATGTCCTCCAAGCTGGGTCTGGTGGCCTATGGGGATGATTCCGATGAGGTCTTCATCGGGAGAGATTGGGGGCATACCAAGAATTACAGTGAAAATGTGGCCGCATCCATCGACGAGGAGGTCAGGACCATCGTAGAGGGCTGTCACCAGAGAGCCAGACAGCTGATCGAAGAACACCGCTTTGTCCTGGATGAATGCGCCAAAAGGCTGATAACAAAAGAAAAGCTGAATCGTCAGGAATTTGAGGCGATTTTTGAGGAGGAGGCAAAACAGGGGCAAGAGGGAGACTAAAAAGTGCACAAAAATCAACATCAAATTTTGTGCGATTTGTGCAGACATTTTGGGGAGGATATGCTATTATAATTAACGTAAAAACCCCCCAATACATTATATAGTTTTTGCTACACCCCATAAGAAGAAATACCTTCTCCAAAAAAGGCAACCGTCAAAGGTTGCCTTTTTTCCTGTCCATTTTTTGATTGAAAACCGGCCTCTGGTCAGTTACAATAATAGGATACTAATCGGTTGCCCCTAGGAGGAGC
Organism: Coriobacteriaceae bacterium; assembly: GCA_963649395.1. Taxonomy (GTDB): domain Bacteria; phylum Bacillota; class Clostridia; order Lachnospirales; family Lachnospiraceae; genus Scatomonas. Next base: position 23,123 of record CAVJHW010000022.1, read on the forward strand.
GGAGTCCCTTGGACAACCGGAATTCGTGAGAAATGAGGTTTTTTGTATGAGTTTGGAGAGAGCGCAGGGAACTTCCCCACAGTTGCGGGCGCTTTTTGATAAAAGGGCATTATTTAGCGATGAGACGGAGAATTTCCGAAGTCCGGTGGAGCCAGGGGTGGGAGACCAGGTCACCCTCCGTTTTCGAACCAAGAAGGATAATGCGGATGCTGTTTATTATGTCAGCAAAGACGCAAGAAGGCCAATGGAATATAGTTTTTCCAGAAATGGCTTCGATTATTACGAAATCAAGCTGGTGGTGGGCAGCGAACCCATCTACTATTATTATGAGATACAATACGGCCGCATGACCTGCTATTATAATAAGTTGGGAGTCAGCTGGGAGCCCTCTTCGGAGGGGAATTTCGGGATTGTACCGGATTTTCGGACGCCGGACTGGGCCAAGGGAGCCGTTATGTATCAGATTTTCCCTGATCGCTTCTGTAACGGAGATCCCTCCAATGATGTGGAAACGGATGAATATTGCTATATCAAGGAGCACGTGGTCAAGATAGGGGACTGGTCCACGCCCCCCCAGAAGATGGATGTGAGGAATTTCTACGGCGGAGATCTGCAGGGGGTCCTGGACAAGCTGGACTATCTGCAGGAGCTGGGAGTCCAGGTGATCTACCTGAATCCCATCTTTGTCTCCCCCTCCAATCACAAATATGACATTCAGGATTATGATTATGTGGATCCCCATCTGGGAAAGATTGTAGAGGAGGAAGGGGATCTGCTGGCACCGGGGGACCAGGATAATACCAGGGCCGACCGTTACATTCATCGGGTCACAGACTGGCAGAATCTGGAGGCCAGCAATCAGCTCTTCCTTCGGCTGACCCAGGAGATCCACCGGCGGGGGATGCGGGTGATCCTGGATGGGGTCTTCAACCATTGCGGGTCCTTCAATAAATGGATGGATCGGGAGCGGATCTATGAGAATCAGCCTGGTTACAAGAAGGGGGCCTATGTGGCCTGGGACAGCCCCTATCACAGCTACTTTCAATTTCTGGATGAGGGGAAATGGCCCTACAACGGATCCTATGACGGCTGGTGGGGGCATGATACCCTGCCTAAGCTGAATTATGAGGCCTCTGAGACTTTGATGGCGGATGTCCTGCGGATTGCCAGCAAATGGGTCTCTCCCCCCTATAGCATAGATGGCTGGAGGCTGGATGTGGCAGCGGATCTGGGGCATTCCCCGGAATTCAATCATCATTTCTGGAGGGAATTCCGCCGTACGGTTAAGGAGGCCAATCCGGAGGCCTTGATTCTGGCGGAGCATTATGGAGATGCAGGTTCCTGGCTGCAGGGAGACCAATGGGATTCCGTCATGAATTACGATGCCTTCATGGAGCCGGTCTCCTGGTTCCTTACCGGCATGGAGAAGCACAGCGACGCCTACCGCCAGGAACTTTTGGGCAACAGCGACAGCTTCTGCGATGCCATGCGCCACCATATGGCGGCCTTTCACCTGCCTTCCCTGCTGACAGCCATGAATCAGCTGGACAACCATGACCATTCCCGCTTCCTGACCCGGACCAACCATCGGGTGGGACGTCTGGAAAATGAGGGTTCCCAAGCAGCCGAGGAGGGGGTGGATCGGGCAGTTATGTGGGAGGCTGTGGTGATGCAGATGACCTGGCCGGGAGCCCCCACCCTCTATTATGGGGATGAGGCCGGGGTCTGCGGCTTTACGGATCCCGACAACCGGCGCACCTACCCCTGGGGCCGGGAGGATCAGGAGATGCTGCGCTTCTACCGGGAGGTCATCCGCATCCATAAGCAATATCCCTGCCTGCGGACCGGTTCCCTGATCCTCTTGCTGCAGGACTATAATATCCTGGCCTACGCCCGCTTCAGCTGGGAGGAAGAGGTGATTGTGACCATTAACAATCGCAAGGAGGCCGTCCGGACAGAGATTCCCGTCTGGGAGGCCGGAATCACCCGTTTTAGCCTGGATGAACCCCTGACCTGCATCTTCCGCAGCGACAATCACGGCTTTGCGGAGGATCAGAGCAGCTATCGGGCCTGCGCAGGGATCCTGCGGATCACCCTGCCCCCGCAAAGCGCCTTGATCTTTCACCATAAGGAATAGCAAGCTTGCCTTCAGCCCGACTGCTTGTCGTGGCTTTCATAATAAATGACCAATCGATTGGCTTGACTTTGAATGGAAAACCTGTATAATAAAAATCAGGAGGAAGACGAGGATTCCGTTGTAAATGCCAGGATATTTTGCAATAGACGTTTCGGAGATTGGCATCTATGATATTTTGGGTGCGAATTTTGGTTTGGGTGTCAAAACACCCAAACCTTTGGTTACACGGATTGTTCCGTGCTAC
>CAVJHW010000023.1:0-25482 GCA_963649395.1 Coriobacteriaceae bacterium
GCTTGAAAGAGCAGGATTCTGTCGTGGATCATACAGAAGGGCGGACAGTTGGGGGAGTCGTAGAAGGGTCGGTTCCAGCCCAGGACCTTACGGAGAGAGAAGACGACGGGAAGGACTTAGAAGGATCGAAAGAACCGGAAGAAATAGAAAATCCGGAGGCACCAGAGGACTCAGCGAACCTGAAAAAATTGGAGGAAGCGAAGGCATCAGCGACTCTGGAGGAAGAGTCGGGGGAGTTGGAGGTCTCAGCAAACCTGGAGGAGTCTGTAGATCCAGAGGAACAAGAGGAAAGTCCGGAGGAGCAAGAGGAAAGAGAATGGCGAGAATGGAAGGAGCGCCGTCAGGCGCGATCTCGTCAGCAAGAGAATCCCATTCGAGAATGGATTTCTGACAATCTGCGCTATATGCTGCTGATTCTGGCAATTGCCATCGTGGTGGTGGCGATTGTGCTGGGAGTAAAGCTCTTCTCGGATCGCATGTCCGGAGAGGACGGCGGGGGGAACAGCAATGTCAGCGGGGAGTCTCAGAGCACGGCAGAAGGTTCGGATTCCGAAGATTCAGGGAAGGCAGGAGGGGTTACTATAACGCCGGATGCGAAGGCATCGGTGACAGTTACGCCGACAGCCACTCCAACGGTCACGCCGACAGTCACGCCGACAGCTACTCCGACGGAAACTGCTGCGCCGACTCCCACTGTGACTTCTACAGTAACCCCGGCGGCGACACCCACAGAGGAGCCGGATAGGCTGGAGAGAGCCAAGTCGGATGTATCCGAGGTGGTAGAGAGATATTTTGAAGCCTTGGGGGCCAGAGACACAGAGACTCTTTCTGCCTACATGGAGCAGCTGACAGAGGAAGATCGGGCGGCAGTGGAGGCCAATCAGCAGATTGGGGGCTATAGTAATATTACTGTTTATTCCTACAAGGGAGCCCAGGACAATTCCTATGTTGTATTGGCTTCCTATACCTATCAGTACCAGGGCTATGATACGGAGATACCGGGCTTGACTCAGCTCTATGTCTTCCAGAAGGAAGATGGGAAGCTGTGTATTGCCTCGGAGAATACGGAAGCAAACCTAGAGACCTATATCAACCAGGTTCTGGAACGGGAGGATGTTCAGCAGCTGAAAAATGAGGTGCAAGCTCAATATGATGAGGTAATGAATAACCACCCGGAATTGCAAGCATACGTGGAAAGTCTCGGCAGATAGCCGAGCTGGGCGCATAATTTGTTTATAATTGGAGAAATGAGGGGCTGTCTTAAAACAAATCAGGAGTTTTGAGGCAGCTTTCTTTGACTATGGCTCCGGCAGGAGTTAAGGGCAGCAGGGGCAGGGGATGAGTAGAAGAGGTCATGAGGGTCAATAAATATCTAAGTGAGTGTGGCTTATGCTCCCGACGGGAGGCGGATCGGTGGATGGAACAGGGCAGGGTGACTGTCAATGGACATCCGGCGCAGGTTGGGATGCAGGTGAATGCGGGAGATCAGGTATGTCTGGATGGAAAGAGGATTCGACGGACAGAGGATAAGATTTATCTCAAGTTCTACAAGCCCAGAGGAATTGTCTGTACCTTTGAATCCCGGGAGAAGCATAATCTCCAGTCCTGCCTGCAATATCCCCGGCGGGTGACCTATGCCGGCCGTTTGGACAAGGAGTCAGAGGGCCTTTTGCTGCTCACGGACGACGGAGATTTGATAGAAGCCCTTATGCGGGGCCGGAACGGGCATGAGAAGGAATATGAGGTACTTGTGGACAAGCCCCTGCAGGAGGATTTTCTGGAAAAAATGAGAAAAGGGATATTTCTCAGGGAGCTGGGTGTCAGCACCCGACCCTGCCAAGTAAGAAAGACGGGAGAGAAGAGCTTTCGTATTATCCTGACTCAGGGGCTGAACCGTCAGATTCGAAGAATGTGTCAAAGTCAGGGATTTCAGGTACGTTTCCTGAAGAGACTCCGGATTGAGAACCTGCATCTGGATCATTTAAAGCCGGGGGAATATTGCACTTTAACTGAGGAAGAGCTGGAGCTTCTCCGAAAGAGAGTGCTGGGATAAGCAGAAGAGGGAGTAACAGAAGAGGAACAAGCAGAAGAGGGCGAAACATGGATAAGATAGCAAGGATCAAGGAACTGGTGGAGGAACTGAATGCTGCTTCCAAGGCCTATTATGCGGAAGATAGGGAAGTCATGAGCAATTATACCTATGACTGCCTCTATGAGGAGCTGGAGAAGCTGGAAGAGGAAACAGGCATGGTTCTGGCCAATTCTCCTACGGTCCGGGTGGGTTATGAGGCAGTGGACGAGTTGCCCAAGGAACTTCATCCCAGTCCCATGTTGTCTTTGGACAAAACCAAGGATCGGGAAGCCTTGCGGGCTTTTATCGGTTCTCATAGGACTTTGCTTTCCTGGAAAATGGATGGTTTGACCATTGTTCTCACCTATCAAGGGGGAAAGCTAGAGAAGGCGGTGACCCGGGGTAATGGCATTGAGGGGGAGGTAGTGACCAACAATGCCCGGGTTTTCGTGAATCTTCCCCTTCAGATCCCCTATGAAGGAACTTTGATCCTCCGGGGGGAGGCCTTCATCACCTATTCGGATTTTGAGAAGATTAATGAGGAGATGGGGGATGCGGAGGCCAGATATAAGAATCCCAGGAACCTATGCAGCGGGTCTGTAAGGCAGCTGAATAATCAGATTACCGCAGCCCGGAGAGTTCATTTTCACGCCTTTGCCCTGGTAGAGGCTCAAGGGGTGGATTTCCATAATTCCCACCAGGTGCAGATGGATTGGCTAGCCAGTCAAGGGTTCGAGACCGTGGAATATAGGGTGGTGACAGGTGACAGCCTGGATGAGGCTATGGACTATTTTGCAGACCAGATCCAGAAGAATGATTTCCCTTCCGATGGGCTGGTGGCTTTGTACGATGATATCGCCTATGGCGAATCCCTGGGAACCACTGCTAAGTTTCCCCGAAATGCCTATGCCTTCAAATGGGAGGATGAGAAGAAAAAGACCCATCTTCTGGAGATAGAGTGGAGTCCCTCTCGAACTGGTCTGATCAATCCGGTGGCTATCTTTGAGCCGGTAGAACTGGAGGGGACTACCGTATCTCGTGCCAGCGTCCACAATATCAGCATCATGAGGGAGCTGGAATTGGGAATCGGGGATGAGATTGAAGTTTATAAGGCCAATATGATCATTCCGCAGATTGCAGAGAATCTGACCCGGAGCGGGGTAGGGGACCTGCCTTCTGCCTGTCCTGCCTGTGGAGGTGCTACAAGGATTTCCAGCCAAAAGGGAGTGGAAACGCTCCTGTGCGGGAATCCTGCCTGCCCTGCCAAGGCTATGAAGTCCTATACCTTATTCGTCAGCCGGGATGCTTTGAACATTGACGGAATGTCAGAGGCTACGTTGGAAAAGTTCATGGCTCATGGGCTGATCCATGATTATGGGGATATATTTGAATTAGACCGTCACAGGGAGACCATTATCGCCCTGGATGGATTTGGAGAAAAATCCTATGAAAAGCTTTGGCAGGGGATTCAGAAGGCCAGAGAAACCACCCTGCCCCGTCTGCTTTACGGAATGGGGATTCCCAATATCGGTCTGGCCAATGCCAAGCTGATTTGCAAAGCCTTTCAAGGTAATTTGGAGAGAATCCGGACAGCTACGGTGGAAGACCTCAGCGAGATTGACGGAATTGGGGAGGTGATCGGATCCGGATTTGCCGCCTGGTGGAAGGACCCCCAGCATCAAAGGGCCTTTGATCGCCTTCTGTCCCACCTGCATATCCAGCAGGAAGGCGTCAGCGGAGGACAAAAGCTGGAGGGATTAACCTTCGTGATTACCGGAAGCCTACAGCATTATGCTAACCGAGGCGCCTTGAAGGAGGAGATTGAGGCACAGGGAGGCAAGGTCACGGGAAGCGTGACGTCTAAGACAGATTACCTGATCAACAATGATCTGATGTCCAATTCCACCAAGAATAAGAAGGCCAGGGAACTGGGAATTCCTATTTTAGCCGAGGAAGATTTCCTTAGAATGCTGGATTGACCGAGACAAATATGATATACTGATGGGTGTGTCTGCAGCGGATGCACCAGACCATTTACCTGCCTGTGCGATATGAAAGGGGAATGCATTACCATGCCTATTAAAATACAAAGTGATTTGCCAGCCAAGGAGATTCTGGAGAGAGAGAACATCTTCGTTATGGATGAAGTTCGGGCTCAGCACCAGGATATCCGCCCCCTGCAGATCCTGATCCTGAATCTGATGCCTTTGAAGGAAGAGACGGAACTGCAGATCCTGCGCTGTTTATCCAACTCTCCTCTGCAGGTGGATGTGACATTTCTTATGGTGTCTACCCATGTATCCAAGAATACCTCCCCCAGTCATCTGAATAAGTTCTATGTTCAGTTCCCGGAGATCAAGAAGGAGTATTATGACGGAATGATCATCACCGGAGCTCCCATTGAGTTTCTAGAATTCGAGGAGGTGGATTTCTGGCAGGAATTAACTCAGATCATGGACTGGACGGATACCCATGTCACCTCTACCATGTATCAATGCTGGGGGGCTCAGGCGGCTCTCTACTATTTCTATGGGATCAAGAAGAGAATTCTTCCGGAGAAAATGTTCGGTCTTTTCTGGCATAAGGTCAACAATAGGAAAATCCCTCTGGTGAGGGGCTTTGACGACATTTTCCTGGCTCCCCATTCTCGCCATACAGAGGTCAGCCTGGAGGAGGTCAGAGCCTGTCAGGAGGTTACCATACTTGCCGAGTCAGAAGAAGCCGGTTTCTTTCTGGGTATGGCAGAGGAGGGAAGAAAGGTCTTCATCCAGGGACATCCCGAGTATGACCGCATCACCTTGGATGGAGAATACAAAAGAGACCGAGCCAAGGGGGAAGAGATAGCTCTGCCCAAGAACTATTATCAGGACAATAACCCGGAAGAGAGACCTCTTCTGATGTGGCGGGCTCATTCCACCAATCTCTATATGAATTGGCTCAATTATTATGTCTATCAGATCACTCCTTACAACCTCTATGGGGCCCCGGAATTTGGCAAATAACCGTTGACTAAAATTGGTTTTATGTTAAAATGAATGTTGGATTGAGGGGTATATGTTGTTTTACTAATCATCATATCATATTTTAGGAGGAACTAGTAACATGGCGAACAAATGGGTCTATTTGTTTACAGAGGGCAACGCAGGAATGCGGGAGCTTCTCGGCGGAAAGGGTGCGAACCTGGCTGAGATGACAAATCTTGGTCTTCCGGTACCGCAGGGCTTTACCATTACAACAGAAGCTTGTACGCAGTACTACGAAGACGGACAGAAGATCAACGATGAGATCATGGGTCAGATTCTGGAATACATCGGCAAGATGGAAGAGATCACCGGCAAGAAGTTCGGTGACAGGGAGAATCCCCTTCTGGTGTCTGTACGTTCCGGCGCACGTGCCTCCATGCCTGGTATGATGGATACCATCCTGAATCTGGGTCTGAATGAGGATGTGGTGGAGGTTCTCTCCAAGAAGTCCGGCAACCCCCGTTGGGCATGGGATTGCTATAGAAGATTTATTCAGATGTACTCTGACGTGGTAATGGAAGTGGGCAAGAAGTATTTTGAAGAGCTCATTGACAAGATGAAGGCAGAGAAGGGTGTAACCCAGGATGTTGATCTTACCTCTGAGGATCTGAAGAAGCTGGCTGGTCAGTTCAAGGATGAGTATAAGGCAAAGCTGGGAGAGGATTTCCCGGCAGATCCCAAGGAGCAGCTGATGGGAGCCATCAAGGCTGTATTCCGTTCCTGGGATAATCCTCGTGCTAATGTATATCGTCGTGATAATGATATTCCTTATTCCTGGGGCACCGCTGTTAACGTGCAGATGATGGCCTTCGGCAATATGGGCGAGACCTCCGGTACCGGTGTGGCCTTTACCCGTAATCCGGCTACCGGCGAGAAGAAGCTGATGGGTGAATTCCTGATGAATGCTCAGGGCGAGGACGTAGTTGCCGGTGTTCGTACCCCCCAGCCGATTGCTCAGCTGCAGGATACCATGCCTGAGGTATATGATCAATTTGTTAAGATCTGTGATACTCTGGAGGACCATTACAGAGATATGCAGGATATGGAGTTCACCATTGAGGACAAGAAGCTCTACATGCTGCAGACCCGTAATGGCAAGAGAACAGCGAAGGCTGCTCTGAAGATTGCCTGTGATCTGGTAGATGAGGGCATGATCAGCGAGGAGAAGGCCGTTAGCATGATTGATCCTCGTAACCTGGATTCCCTTCTGCATCCTCAGTTTGATGCTGCTGCTCTGAAGGAAGCAACCCCCATTGCCAAGGCTTTGGCTGCTGCTCCTGGTGCTGCCTGTGGTAAGATTGTATTTACTGCTGATGATGCCAAGGAGTGGGCTGCAAGAGGAGAGAAGGTTGTTCTGGTTCGTCTGGAGACATCTCCCGAAGATATTGAGGGTATGAAGGCTTCTCAGGGTATCCTGACAGTTCGTGGTGGTATGACCTCCCATGCAGCTGTAGTTGCTCGTGGAATGGGTGCCTGCTGTGTATCCGGATGCTCTGCCATTGATATGGATGAGGCCAATAAGAAGTTTACCCTGGCCGGCAAGGAGTACCATGAGGGTGATGTGATCTCCTTCGATGGATCTACCGGCAACATTTATGATGGTGCCCTCCCCACAGCCGATGCTGTTATCGCAGGAGAATTCGGCCGGATCATGGAGTGGGCAGACAAGTACAGAACCATGAAGGTAAGAACCAACGCAGATACCCCCGCGGATGCCAAGAAGGCTCGTGAGCTGGGAGCTGAGGGAATCGGTTTGTGCCGTACCGAGCATATGTTCTTCGAGGGTAACCGGATTGATGCTTTCCGCGAGATGATCTGCTCTGAGACTGTAGAAGAGAGAGAGGCAGCTCTGGAGAAGATTCTTCCGGAGCAGCAGGGAGACTTCGAGAAGCTGTATGAGGCTCTGGAAGGGAACCCGGTTACCATCCGTTTCCTGGATCCGCCTCTGCATGAGTTTGTTCCCACCGATGAGGAAGATATCAAGAAACTGGCGGAAGCTCAAGGCAAGAGCGTTGAGAAGATCAAATCCATCATCAACAGCCTGCATGAGTTCAACCCCATGATGGGACATCGTGGCTGCCGTTTGGCGGTTACTTATCCCGAGATTGCCAAGATGCAGACCAAGGCTGTGATCCGTGCCGCTATCAATGTGAAGAAGGCACATCCGGATTGGACCATCGAGCCGGAGATTATGATTCCTCTGGTTGGCGATATCAAGGAACTGAAATATGTGAAGAATTTTGTAGTTGAGACCGCAGACGCTGAGATCGCAGCTGCAGGGATTGACATGAAGTATGAAGTAGGAACCATGATCGAGATCCCCAGAGCGGCTCTGACAGCGGATGATATTGCCAAGGAGGCAGAGTTCTTCTGCTTCGGCACGAACGACCTGACCCAGATGACCTTCGGCTTCTCTCGTGACGATGCAGGCAAGTTCCTGGATGCCTACTATGATGCCAAGATCTTCGAGAATGATCCCTTCGCGAAACTGGATCAGACCGGTGTTGGCAAGCTGATGGAGATGGCTGTAGAACTGGGCAAGAAGACCCGCCCCTCTCTTCATTGCGGTATCTGCGGTGAGCACGGCGGCGATCCCAGCTCTGTAGAATTCTGCAACAAGCTGGGTCTGGATTATGTATCCTGCTCCCCCTTCCGTGTACCTATCGCAAGACTGGCAGCAGCCCAGGCGGCTATTAGCCAGAAATAAAATCAAACAGACTCCTGGAACTTTAGAGAACGACCGGAAGAGATGTAAAAGTCTCTTTGGAGAGTAGACTCTAAAGTTTCAGGAGTCTTTTTTTAGCTGTCATGGTGTCATGGAACTTAGCAGACCTGTTCAAATTGGCTGTTGTATAAGTGGGCGTAGAATCCGCCTTTTTCCATCAGCTCCTGGTGGGTTCCGCTTTCTATGACATCGCCGTCCTGCATAACCAGAATCAGGTCTGCGTTGCGGATGGTGGACAGGCGATGAGCGATGACGAAGCTGGTGCGTCCCCGGGTGAGCTCATCCATAGCCTGCTGGATCAGCGCCTCTGTACGGGTATCTACGGAGGAGGTTGCCTCGTCCAGGATCAGCATGGGGGCATTCTGCAGCATGGCTCTGGCAATGGTGAGAAGCTGTTTCTGCCCGGCTGAGATGCCGGTGCTTTCCGAGAGCAGGGTATCCAGCTTCTGGGGAAGGGAATCGATGAATTTGTCCAGGCCGCAGGCCTTGCAGGCGCGGTTTAGATCCTCCTCTGTGATGTCGGTCATGTTATAGAGGAGATTTTCCCGAACGCTCCCCTCGAAGAGCCAGGTATCCTGCAATACCATGCCGAAGAGCCGGTGAACGTCTTCCCTTTTCATCTCAGAGATGGGAACATCATCAATCTTAATGCTGCCGCTGTTAAGCTCAAAGAAGCGCATCAGGAGGTTGACCATGGTTGTCTTGCCAGCTCCGGTGGGGCCTACGATGGCTACCTTCTGACCAGGCTGAACCAGGGCGGAGAAGTCCTTGATAATGATCTTGTCCGGAGAGGTGGGATAGGAGAAACGAACATGGTCAAATTCTACCTTCCCCTGTACTTTTTCGATTTTTGCGGTTTTATCCTTCTCCTCCGGCATTTCTTCACTTTCCAGAAAATCAAAGATGCGGTGGGCAGAGGCGGAAGCGGTCTGTAGTTGAGTCATGCCCTGGGCGATCTGGGTCAGGGGAGAGGTGAAGAGGCGGACATACATGATGAAGGATACAATGACGCCGAAGTCAATGGTGCCCTGGATGGCCAGGACAGAACCGTACACGCAGACGGCTACATAGGCTACGTTGCCGATGATATTCATCAGGGGCATCAGCATGCCGGAGAGAAATTGAGACTTCCAGTTGGCATCGTAGACAGAGGCATTGAGTTTGTCAAAATGAGCGCCTACCTGGCTACCTGCCCTGCTGATCCTCACCACCTGGTGACCGGAATACATTTCCTCCACATAACCATTCAGGGCTCCCAGACTTTGCTGCCTGGCTGTGAAGAAACGCTGGGATTTGGCCATAATGAGCACCGTCAGCAAAAGGCCCAAGAGGGTCACTCCGATGGACAAGAGAGCCAGATGCCATTCGGTCAGGAACATCATGATCAGACAGCCTGCGAATTGGGTCAGGGCACTGATGATCATGGGGAGACCGTTGGTAAGACCTTGCTGCAGGGTGGAAACATCATTGGTGATGCGGCTGAGGATATCTCCCTGGGAGTTGCTGCTAAAATATTGCAGGGGGACCCGATTGATTTTCGCAGAGAGCTGCCCCCGCATCCGGTAGGACATTTTCAGTGTAACCGTGGACATGGTATATTGCTGAATAAAACTGAAAATAGCACTGAGTCCATAGATTACAGCCAGAAAAAGTCCGGTTTTGCCGATGGCAGCCAGATCGATGGAGCCGGTCAGCCCTTCTGACATCAAGGTAGCAATATGTCCGATCTTGTCGGGACCTATGATAGTCAGACAGGCACTGAGAACGGATAGGATCAGGGCGATTCCGATCAGCCCTATACTGGAACGCATATAGTCTATGATACGGGGAATAGCTGACCGGATCCCCGGAGAGTTCTTGTCAGGTATGGTATTGGGTCTCATAACTTCCTCCTTAAGCAAGTTCCGCCGCACTAAGCTGCGAGGTGGCAATTTCCTGATAGAGAGAGCAGGATTGCATCAATTCCTCATGGGTTCCACTGGCTACCACATGTCCCCGGTCAAGAACCAGGATCCGGTCAGCATGGCGGATGGTGCTGATCCGCTGAGCCACAATAATCTTGGTGGTGGAAGTCAGCTGCCGGTTCAAGCCCTCTCGAAGTCTGGCATCCGTGCTATAGTCCAGGGCGGAGAAGGAGTCATCAAAAATGAGTATTTCCGGTTTCCTGGCCAAAGCTCGGGCGATAGACAGGCGCTGCTTTTGCCCGCCGGATACGTTGCGTCCCAGCTGAGCAATGGCATGTTGACTGCCCTGGGGCAGCTGGTCTACGAATTCTCTGGCTTGAGACAGGTCAATGGCCTGCTCTAGGGCTTTGGGATCCCTGGAGGCGGCACTTTGACCAAATAGAATATTCTCCTCTATGGTTCCGGAGAAAAGGATAGCCTTTTGGGTTACATATCCCAATTTATCGTAGAGGGTATCAAAGGTATAATCCCTGACATCTATCCCATCAATGAGAACCTGTCCTGCGGTTGCATCATAGAAGCGTGGGATCAGGCTGACCAGGGTGGTCTTTCCGCTGCCAGTGGCTCCTATGATGGCCAGAGTTTCCCCCTTCCTTACTTGAAAGCTGACATCTGTCAAAGCCTCGCCGGAGGCGTGGGGATAGCGGAAGGATACGTGACGGAATTCCAGGAGGCCGGTGGAGGCGTCGGACGGTGTCCCTGTCACTTGTCCTTCCCGGACGGAGGCCTGGCGTTCCAGAACCTCATTAATCCGCTCTGCTGATACCTGAGCCTGGGGCAGGAGCATAAAGATCATGGCCAGCATCATGAAGGCCATAACGATGTAGGTGGCATAGGTGCTGAAGACCAGCACTTCACTGAAGAGGGACAATCTGGCCTCCAGGTTGGTCAGGGAGATGGCCTCCACCAGGGCGGACCCCACCCAATAGATAGCCAGGGACAGTCCATTCATCCCCAGAGTCAGGGTGGGAAGAACCAGGGCAAAGAGTCTTTGATTCTTCAACTGCAGATTCATCATATCCCGGCTGGGTTCGTCGAACTTCCTGTTCTGGAAGTCCTCCGCATGGAAGGCATGAACCACCTGAATGCCGGTAAGATTCTCCCGGGCTGCCCGGTTGATCTTGTCTGTCAGCTTCTGTACCAGACGGAAGCGGGGGATGCAGGTGCGCATAATGGCCAATATAATGAAAAAAATTACAGCTACGAAGCCCGCAGTGACTGCAGACAGTTCCCAGCTTTTGCCCAGAATCTTGATAATAGCCCAGACCGCCATGATGGGGGCCTTGATCATCATCTGCAGCCCCAAAGCCAGGATCATCTGAATCTGGGTAATATCATTGGTGGTGCGGGTGATGAGACTGGGGATAGAGAAATCCTGCATTTCCTCGCTTCCGATATCCATGATATGGTGGAAGAGCTTGCCCCGAACGGTAAAACTGAAGCCGGAGGCAGTTCGGGCAGCCAGAAAACCGCAGGCAATGGACAGGATGGCACTGGCCCCGGCGCAGATTAACATATCAACCCCCACCTGCATAATATCCGAGGTGGTGCCGGAGGTCTTGATGAGCTTGGTAAGATCTGTCATGTAATCCGGCAGCCGCAGGTCATAGTAGACCTGGGCAATCACCAGGAGGAGACAGAGCAGAGCCATTCCCTTTTCCTTGTTGCGCATGTGTTTTAAAATCTTAATCATTCTATACTCCTATCTTCAGGCATGGTATGGTGTGGGACCGGGCTTTTGACACTGTAACCTGAGTATCTGTGAGTATAAGGAGATGAAAAAAGAAAGTCAATGAAAATCGGATAAAATTTTATAAAACTATTGAAAAAAATACTGACATGTGATAACTTGTGTAGTGAATAAGAGAAGAATTCAGCTTTGCCGGTGCAGAGGGGGCATCGGAAATACTGAATACCGGCAGGCAGCCATGTTTCCGGGAGACTAGGGGAACAGACGGAATGGGGTGAAATTCCCCGCGAGTGGGTCACTGTGAAGTCGGCCGAGACCATAGAGCGCTAAGGGTATTGCTTGGGTGCGTGTTGTGGTGCGGTGCGGACAAGTCAGATACGTCGGGCGGTCTGCGGGGCACCTGCCAAAACCGGGTATGCCTGCGCACAAAAGACGAAATGATAAGGACGAGTGAACAAGCGTCTGTGCAGCTATGACCGAGCTGCACAGGCGTTTATTTTATGTTTGCAAGCGAGATAGGACTTGCGGCGGGTGCACAAGTAAAGAAGAAAGGAGGTTGCAAACCGCTAATACCCTCGAAAGGGACATCATAACAACAAAGGAGAACTAGAAATGAATCAGATGAGATCCGCTTTCAGCGGGAAAAAGCTTCTTAGTCTTCTGCTGGCGCTTCTAATGGTAGTATCTCTGCTGCCCATGAGCGTGCTTGCAGTAGAGGATGGGAGTGGAGAAGGGAATACTCCTGCAGCGCAGGAGGTCGTTTCCGATACGATGGGTACGCTGACCCTGAAAGGCCAGCATAGTGCGCAAATCAATGAGTTTAAGCTTTATACTTACCAAGATGGCACAAAGGGTACAACAGATCTGCTTGATGGTAAGGAGCCGACCGACGGGGCTTACCCGGCTATTGAACTGGAAGCCGGGGATTATTGGGCCGAGGGGTATGATGCGCAGAACTACTATAACGGCGGTATTAAAATTACTGTTGAGGCCGGCCAGGAACAAGTGATAGAATTAAAACGCGCTTATCAGATTTATGCCACGAATAGTGGATGGGTCGAGGACGAAGATTATACGATCGATGTCAAGGTCGAGTCTTCCGATGGCACAGAGCGCGTGATCGAGACAGGTACTTCAGATAGCTACGGTACGGTACGCAAGACCTGTCTTTGCCTGTATGGCGATACGATACGCGCAACATTTACGCCGGATGCGGAACAGCACCCGACCTATCTTAAGGCAGTGGCCAGTTCGACGGTAACATCAAATGTTTCCGTAACTACGAGCTGTAAAGAGGCGGTAACCGTCACGATCAACGTTCCGGAGGGCTCTACGGTTTCTCTTGGTACGATGACCAAGTACTACATCTATGATTTTGTTGATCCTGAGGAAACCACCTCCACCAGTGCAACCTTCCGAGCAGCAAAGAGCACAACTTATTTTTATCGAGTGCAAAATCCGGATGGTGTTACCTACTGGAATTACAAAAGCTGGTCAGCCGATACAACAGAAACGGTAACAGAGGACGATCTGCATATTGGCAGCAGTGACTTTACCAAGTCTACGGTTTACCACAATTTTGAAAAGAACGTCCTTGACCGTGCGGATATTTATCTGAATATCAACGAAAAGGGATATAAGGCCATGCAGGTAGGCGATACCTTCGAATTGAATGTATTCCGTAACTGGATGGCGATAGAGAACTTTTTCAATGCGAAGGTTGCCTTGCCCGATATGCATTATCAGGTGATAGATACAGAGGGCAATCCCAGTGATGTTCTTACCATTACACCCGATGAAAACAATAGCAGCGTCGCGGATATGAAGGCGAATAAGGCAGGTACAGCCATTGTCCTGGTAACCTATGACGCTATGACGCATGTGCAGGGCTATAATTATAATAGTAAGCTTTCTACCGATCCTACCTGCTTCTCCGCGATTTGGCCGGAGTGTACCGGTGCCTTTATCGTTACTGTTGGCGAGACAGAAGGGGACATTCAGACCAATATGGTAATGGACCGGATGGATGCTGTCCTTAACGAGGATGCCGATAAGGCTCGGGAGCAGCTGGCCGTTGATGCTGAGCACGACTTCTTGTTTTACACAGGGGATGAAGGAGCAAGCTATTCCTTTACACCGGAAAGCGGCTGCACTGTTACTGTTGACAGGTCCCAGGTAACAGATGCTATGACCTTCACAGGCTTTACCTCTGACGGAGTGGAGGTTGCTTCTGACGGAACGGTTACTATTTCCAAGCTTACAACCGGACGTCATATTGTGAAAATAGAAAAGGACGGACAGGCTACCTATCAGGTTCTGACCGCACGTCAGGTGTCCTATAAGCTGGTTGACGATCAGGGCAATGAACTTACGGAAGAGGCAAAGAGTAGTATTAAGGCAGGTGACACGGTTTATATCCAGTATACCGGCTTGCTCAATCCTAAGGAAAAACTGTCCGGCGCCTATAACTTTAACTTCTGCCTGCATTACCTGGGAGAGGATGGTACCTACTTTAATTCCAGCCCTGGCAGCTCTTTTGGTGTATATGACTTCAGCGGTAATCCGGAACGCCAGAAGATCGCAATTACAATCCCTCAATATTGGAAGGGAACCACATATACGCTGACCGGCGCACTGAAGCAGGGCGGTTTTGCAGGTGTTCCGACCCACCGTGGTATTACTTATGCGTCCGGGGTTAATCCCCAATATAATGCGCCAAGTGTTTCCGGTATACTCAGTGTTCTTCCGGAGATTACTCTTGATCTGCAAGAGACATCATTCTTACAGCCGAAATTAATCTTTAAGGACAATAATGGCAATACAGTTGACCGTACTGCCCTGACCACCGTTACTCTGAAAGATTCCAAGGGTAATGCCACAACTGTAAATGATGATGGTACCTTTGATGCGATTGAAGACGAGTACACCTATGCGATTTACGGTACCGGTTACGAGTATAAAGAGGGTACCATTACGGTCAGCAAAGATGGTGACTTGAATTTTACTATTGAGTTGAACGTGACCAGCGCAAATGCCTGGGATGGAGTAACCAAGACGGAGCCGCAGAAGGAAGGAGACATTTATCTGATTTCCACCGGTGCGGAGTTTGCCTGGTTTGTTGATAAAAGCACGAGTACCGAGGTCAGCGGCAAGCTGATGGCGGATATCGACCTCGGAAAGTACAGCTGGCTTAGTGTAAGCACAAAGAAAATTGAGCTTGACGGAAATGGTAAGGAAATTACCGGACTTGTTGCCCAGAAAGGGTTGTTTACTACCCTTGGCGCCGGATCCTACATTCATGACTTGACGATCCGCGGCACCACCCAGGAGGGTGCATCTGTTACCGCTACCCTGTCTGCCAATGCGAAGATTGAAAATTGCATCAGCTATGTCAATGTGACAGGAAACGGACGTAACGCCGGTGGTATTGTAGGCCTTGCTTATACCGGTGCCGTTATAAGAAATTGTGCCAATTATGGAGATATCAATGGTTCGCAGGGTGTCGGCGGTATTGTTGGCTATGTGGGTGGAGATAATATCACCATCAGCTCTTGTTATAATGTGGGCAATATTGCAGCATCCTCTGATAAGGGCGGTGGTATCTTTGGATATTCCGCTGTTGGATTTACTCTTGAAAATTGCTACAACACCGGCAGCGTTTCCGGAGAGAATTCCGGAGGAATCGGCGGATATGCAAAAGGAGAGACCCATTGGAGCACAGGGGCAACCCTTGCTGCTGCAACCATCTCCAACTGCTATAGCACGGGCCAGGCAACTGTGAGTGCATTTGGAAGTGTTCATGCAGACTCTGTTACAATTACTAATTGCTACTATTTAAGTGATAACGGTTCGGACGAGAATGCCACCGGACTTACCGCTGAGGAGTTGAAATCTGCCTCTATATTGGCCTCCCTTGGCTCCGGCTTCAAGAAGGACGCGGGCAATGTAAACAATGGCTATCCCGTACTCTCCTGGCAGGTATCCGACGGATCTGACGAGCCTGTAAGCGGATATACGGTTTCCGCCACAGAGGGCAGCAGCGCTGCGATAGGCGAGGCAGTGACAGCCTCTATCCAGGTAAGCAACGAGGAGGAGACTACTTATAACTCCTATGCCTTCACCGTAGGCTACGATGCAGAGAAGCTCACCTACACCGGCATCAACACAGATGCTTCTGTAAAGGATGAAAATGGCATTCTTACAATAGTCGGCTACGGCGTAGACAAGACCTGTGGAACAGACAGCATCGTCCTGACCTTCACAGGCAAAGCAGTCGGCGAGGCTAATGTAACCGTGACCAAGGCCAACATAGACAAGTCCGAGAATGCAAACGCTCAGGATGCGCCTGAGGCTGCAATCCTGGAGGCGACGACTACCATAACCGTAGGAGGCTACCAGGTATCCCTCTCCGATGACTTCACGGGGGACAGCACCGTAGATCCGGGAGCTGATTATACCTTTGTTGCGAAAGATACACATTACGATTATGACATTGACGCCAAGATGGGCGGTGAGGATGCAGAGGTGGTAAATAACGGCGATGGCAGTTACACCATCAAGAATGTCACAGGCAACCTTGTGATCACTGACACAAAGACTCCCAAGACCTATCCCGTCACAGTAGAGGGGGCAGGCCAGGAGGACGTCGATGCGGCAACTTCCGCTACCTATGGGACCGACTACAGCTTCCGGCTGACAAAGGACGATAAGTATACCTACGATGTGGCCGTAACAGTAAATGGAGAGGCTTACACTCCCACCCTCAGCGAGGATGGCAGCACCTACACCATAGCAGGCGCAGACGTAACGGGAACCATCGTAATAACCGTCACTAAGGAAGCAAAGCCCGTCACGACAACCGAGATCAACTTCACCGGCTCCGGCTCCGGAGATGTCAAGGGCGGCACGACCCAGACGGCAGACAATGGAGTAGACTTCACCTTCGAGCTCAATGCAGACACAGGCTATCACTACACCGTAACATTGGACAGCGAAGAACTGACAGCGGACGCCAGCGGAAAGTATACCATTTCCGCCTCCAAGCTCACGGGCGAAAAGATCACCGTAACGGTGGAGAAGACCGCCAAGAGCGATGTAAAGGTAGAGGTATATGAGTACATCAAGCTGAACAGCAAGACCATGTGGCTTGTGACTGCGGCCGGAACCGTATCCGAAGGCAAGGTACTTTCCTATGACGAAAATGCCATGTTCTGGTCCGAAAAGTACAATGCCTACTGCTATTTGGTAGTCTCCGCGCAGACACAGGATGAGCTGAAGGCAGAAGCACCCTCCAAGGTAGCTGAGGCCTCCGCCGACAAGGTAAGCATAGCCTATGACGGCGATGTAAACAAGACAGGCCTTGTGGACGTGAACGACGCGCAGCTCACCTACAACATGTACAACGCACAGTATGAGAGCTTCGACGTAGTTTCTATGCAGAAATTCCTGGAGGCAGATGTCAACGGAGACAAGACGGTAACCACCCTCGACTCCGCTGCTATTATCAACCTCATGCTTAAATAAAACTTGAATGGTTCAAAACGAGGGAGAAGGTGCAATTGCTTCCCCTCGTTTTCTGTCCAGTTATTGTATTTGCAGAGTTTATCTGCTACAATGGCAGGGAAACAGTAGACCGGAAGAAGGTGTCCGGCAAGGGAGGTTGGGAAAATGATTCAGACAACTTTGAAGATTGACGGAATGATGTGCGCAATGTGTGAATCTCATATGAACGACCTGATTCGCAAGAATTTTAAGGTCAAGAAGGTTTCTTCTTCTGCCAGGGCGGGAGAAACGGTAGTTCTCAGTGAGGAGGAACTGGATATTCCCCTGGCAGAGAAGGAAATCCAGGCCATTGGCTATCGGCTCTTATCTGCGGAGAGCCATCCCTATGAGAAGAAGGGTTTCTTCCACTTTGGCAAGAAGTAGCAGACAAGCTACAGAAACATGGTATAGACAGAGGCGCCGATGACAGTCAAAAGTCCGGATACTACGATGGACAGGCTGCTCATGGCGCCTTCTACTTCCCCCAATTCCAGGGCTTTTGCGGTACCGATGGCGTGGGAGGAGGAGCCCAGGCTGATGCCCCGGGCGATGGGATGGCTAATGCGGAAGATCTTGAAGACCAGGTCAGCGATGACATTCCCCAAGACCCCTGTGATAATGATCACGGCCACGGTGATGGTTACGATTCCTCCCAGCTCTTCCGATACCCCCATACCAATGGCGGTAGTGATGGATTTGGGCAGGAGGGTGACATATTGCTCGTGGTTCAGGTGGAAGAGAAGAGAGAGAACCAGGACGCCGGTGAGGCTGGTCAGAACTCCGGCTACAATTCCTGCCAAAATGGCTGCCAGATGCTTCTTCAGCAGCTCCAGCTGCTCATAGAGGGGAATAGCCAGACAGACGGTCGCCGGTGTCAGCAGGTAACTGAGATATTTAGCTCCTTCGTTGTAGCTTTCATAATCAATGTGAAAGACACCAAGAAGGAGTATGATTGCAAAAATGGAGATCAGCAGGGGGTTGAAAATGGCCAGGTGAAACTTCTTGCGCAGCAGAATCCCCACCTCGTAGGCCAGGATGCTGATCATGACCCCGAAAAAAACAGAATTACAGAGCATTTCTTTCATGATTTCTCTTTTTCCTCCTCTTGCAGCTGCTCGCTGGTCTGCCCTCCTTGCAAGCCTCTTCCTGCAGCTTTTCTTTGGCCTGCTTCCTGCGGATGACTGCCTGGGTGGTTCTCCCGGCTACGGCCATCACCAATATGGTGGTTACAACCAGAATCACCAATATGGGCACTAGGACGGGACGCAGGGTCTCCCAGGAGGACAGAAGTCCCACTCCTGCAGGGATGAACATAAGGGGCATGATCTCAATAAGAAAATCTCCCGTTTCCTTTACCTTATCCAGAGGAAGAATTCCCGTAATCAAGGCGGCCATCATCAGGAGCAGGCCATAGATGCTGGCCGGGACAGGCAGGGGGAGGACTGCATGGAGCAGTTCCCCTGCAAATGACACCGTCAGGATAATTCCTAATTGCTTCAGGTATTTCATGACAGTCCCTCCTTAGGCCCTCAGCTGCGGAGAAAGGCGCAGTAGGCCAGATAAGTCTCGTAGATATCTGCTTTGCTGGTGATCTCCCAGGGGGCATGCATGTTCAGGACGGCTACGCCGAAATCCACCACCTCCATGCCTAAATTAGCCAGCATATAGGCAATGGTTCCGCCGCCTCCGGCATCTACCTTGCCCAGTTCAGCTGTCTGGTAGAGGATGCCTGCCTGATCCAGGACCTTGCGCAGCCAGGCCAGATATTCCGCATTGGCATCATTGGAACCGGATTTGCCTCGAGCACCGGTATATTTGTTGAAGACGGGTCCCAGACCCAGATAAGCACAGTTGTTTTTGTCCATGACATCCGGATAATTGGGATCAAAGGCAGCGCTCACATCGGAAGACAGAACCTTGGTGCGCTTCAGAACCCGACGCAGGTTGAGTTCGCTGTAGCAGCCCAGGGCATCCAGAAGATCCGCCGTGGTATCCTCGAAGAAGCGAGACTGCATGCCGGTGGCGCCGACGCTGCCGATCTCCTCCTTGTCTGTCAGCAGGCAGATACTGGTATATTCCGGATCCGCTACCTCCAGAATGGCCTTGTAGGAGGTATAGGCGCAGACCCGGTCATCCTGTCCGTAGGACATCACCATGCTACGATCCAGCCCGTAATCCCGGGCAGGGCCTGCAGGTACAACTTCAAGTTCCGCAGAGACGAAGTCTTCCTCCACCATCCCATAGTTTTCCTTCAAAAGTGCCAGAACATAGGCCTTGACCGCTTCCTTCTCCTGGTCAGCCAGGGGGCGGCTGCCTACCAGAAGATTCAGATTCTCCCCTTCAACGGCTACGTTTGCCTTCTTCTCCATCTGTTTGGAAGCCAGGTGGGGAAGAAGATCGGAGACTCCCAGCACCGGGTCCTCCGGCTTCTCTCCGATGGAGATAGGAACCAGACTTCCGTCTTTTTTGGCAACAACCCCGTGGAGAGCCAGGGGGAGCGCTACCCATTGGTATTTCTTGATGCCACCGTAATAATGGGTGTCCAGAAGGGCCAGATCTGTATCCTCGTAGAGAGGGCATTGCTTCAGATCCAGGCGGGGGGAATCAATATGAGCTCCCAAAATCCGCATGCCATCCAGAATGGGACGGCTTCCCAGGCGGAATACCATGAGAGCCTTCTTCATACGATCTGCATAAACCAGGTCACCAGCCTTGAGAGGCAGCTTCTTGTCGAGAACCTCAGATAAGGGGAGGGCTCCTGCTGACTTTAACTCCTCTACCATGGAGGATACACATTCTCGTTCTGTCTTGCAGGCGGTCAGAAAGGCTCGATAGTCATCACAGAAGGCATTCAGAGCAGACAGATTCAGATCTGTTTTTTTCCATACGTTTTTTTTCATCGCTTATACAGCTCCTTTGTTTATCCTTGTTTGTCTTGTGGGATAGCTCCTACCCCACAGGTTCCAGTATAATCATTTTTTTCAAGAGTGCAAGCAGATGTTTCGCATTTTCCCCGGCGGACCTTTGACAAATAAATCGGATATGTTAAAATAGGGAACTATGGGGTACGTGGCATAAAGTTTCCTCGCCCGCGCAAGCGGATTCACAGGCAAGAAGATAGACAAGGGAGTTTGTCTCTTTGTCAACGTGTCAGCACCCTGGGATTTTGGGATTGGGATAGAGTGGTAAGGAGTGGAACTAGTGAAGATAAAATTACCGGCTACGGTGAAAACAGTGTTAGACAGTCTTCACGCGGCAGGCTTTGAGGCTTATGCGGTGGGAGGCTGTGTTCGAGATAGTATTCTGGGAAAAGAGCCGGATGATTGGGACATCACCACCTCTGCCAGGCCAGACCAGGTGAAAAAGCTTTTTCGGCGGACGGTGGATACGGGGATTCTCCATGGTACGGTGTCGGTTCTGGTGGGCAGCGGTGTTCATGAAGTGACCACCTATCGAATCGATGGAAAGTATGCAGACGGAAGACATCCGGATCAGGTGACATTCACTGCCAGCCTGGAAGAGGATTTGAAGAGAAGAGATTTTACCATCAATGCTATGGCCTACAGCCAGGAAGAGGGCTTGATTGATTTATATGGAGGCATGCAGGATTTGCAGAAGAGGATTCTGCGCTGCGTGGGAGAGCCGATGGAACGATTCTCGGAGGATGCCCTGCGGATCCTGCGGGCGGTTCGCTTCTCTGCCCAGCTGAATCTGCATATCGCTCCGGAGACAGTGGAGGGAATTGAGAGATTGGCTCCTAACCTGTCTAAGATCAGCGCGGAGAGGATCTGCACGGAGCTTTTGAAGCTGATCACATCCGACCGCCCGGAATACCTGGAGGAAGCCTGGAGGATGGGAATCACCCGGGTGATTCTGCCGGAATTTGATCGTATGATGGAGATGCCTCAGAACAATCCCCACCATTGTTATAACGTGGGACAGCATACCCTGAAAAGTATGTGTCAGGTGGAGGCAGATAAGGTTTTGCGCCTGACTATGCTTCTGCACGATGTGGCCAAGCCGGATTGTCATACTAGGGATGCAGAGGGAATCGATCATTTTAAGGGACATGCTCCCCTGGGAGCGGAGATGGCCAGAAGGATTCTGCGGCGGTTGAAACTGGACAATGATACCATCCGACAGGTGGTAACGCTGGTGAAATATCACGATTGGCGTATGGAACCGACAGAAAGACAGGTACGCCGGGCTGCCCACAAGCTGGGGACAGAATTGTTTCCTCTTCTCAAGCAAGTGCAGCTGGCAGATGCCCTGGCCCAAAGCCAATTCCACCGGGAAGAAAAGCTGCAGCGCATTGAGAGAGTATGGGAATTGTACGGGAAAATCCTCCAGGAGGGCCAGTGTATCAGTCTCAAGGAGTTGACAATCACCGGTCAGGATGTATTGAAGGCCGGGATTCAGCCGGGTCCTGATGTGGGAAGACTTTTAAAACTGGCTTTGGAGGATGTATTGGAGGAGCCTGCCCATAATAACCGGGAATATCTGCTGGAACTCATTCGCACAGAGATACAGGAAATGAAAAAAAGGGAGATGCCCGCTGAGTCCGGAGAGGAAACAGAGAGAGGGAAAATGCCTGCCGAGTCTGGAGAGGAAACAGAGAAGGGTAAGGGTCCGAGGAAAGGCATAGAGGCGGGAGAAGGAAAAGACGGAGGAAAGAGAAAGGACACAGATGCAAGATGCATGACAGATTGACCCAGAGTGATATTGATAAAATGCAGGAGGAGATCGACTACCGAAAACTGGTGGTGCGCAAGGAGGCCATTGAAGCCGTCAAGGAGGCCAGAGCCCAAGGGGATCTCAGCGAGAATTTTGAATATTATGCGGCCAAGAAGGAGAAAAACCAGAATGAGAGCCGAATTCGCTATCTGGAGAATATGATCAAGACAGCGATTCTGATCAAGGATAATTCCAAGGCAGATGAGGTAGGCTTGAATAAAAGGGTGAGGATCCTATTCGAGGAGGATGGGGAGGAAGAGGAATATAAGATTGTCACCTCTGTCCGGGGCAACTCTCTGAAGGGACTCATCACCAATGAATCCCCTCTGGGAGCAGCTTTGATGGGGCATCATGTAGGAGACAGGGTCTATGTGCGGATCAACGACCAATCCGGCTACTACGTGAAGATTTCTTCTATAGAAAATACAGGGGAAGAGGAGAGTGACGTGCTGAGGAAATTCTGACCAGATCTCAGCCAAAACTGTGGTTACACGGAGGGAAGAAAAATTAAAATTCCGTGAAGAAATGGAGATTCCCTTGACTTCATGAATTTCTTGGGGGATACTGAATCTGTCACATTGTTCTCCCATTCACCGTGGCGAAAGCATTCCGCACCGCCGGTTTGGATATTTGTGAGGCAATGTGGTAGATTTTGACTGGCAGGAGTGGTAGACTAGAGCAGCATGCTTCCTGCAGTCCTTAAGAGAAGAAAGGGGACGTGATACGATGCGGGAAGTGAAGAAGCCGAAGCGGCCGATTATGCTATATTATGGTCTTGCGCTTATTGTACTGCTTCTGTTGAATATGTTTTTGGTGCCAAGCCTCACCAGCGTGAAGGTGGAAGAAGTAGGATATGGTACTTTCATTCAGATGCTGGAAGATGGTCAGGTGAAAGAAGTGGAGGTGGATTACAGCGATGATGTAATCACCTTTGGGGATAAGTCTACACCGGAAAAGTATTATAAGACGGGAAGGATGGAGGATTATCGCCTGGTAGATCGGCTGATCGATTCCGGGATTACGGAATATCAGACCCCTATTCTGACTAAGATGTCCCCCCTCCTGTCGGCTCTGCTGAGTTGGGTCATTCCCCTGATCCTCATGGTGGCGGTGGGTCAGCTGCTGATGCGGTCAGTGACCAAGCGGATGGGAGACGGCATGGGCAATGCCATGAGCTTCGGCAAGAGCAATGCCAAGATCTATGTCCAGTCTGAGACAGGAATTAAGTTCAAGGATGTAGCCGGAGAGGATGAGGCCAAGGAGATCCTTAAGGAGATCGTGGATTTTCTACATAATCCTCAGAAATATACGGAAATCGGTGCCAAGATGCCCAAGGGTGCCCTTCTGGTAGGACCTCCCGGAACCGGTAAAACCCTGCTGGCCAAGGCAGTGGCCGGAGAGGCCAATGTGCCCTTTTTCTCCATCTCCGGTTCAGAATTCGTAGAGATGTTTGTGGGTATGGGAGCAGCCAAGGTTCGGGACCTCTTCAAGCAGGCCAATGACAAGGCGCCCTGTATCGTATTTATTGATGAGATTGATACCATTGGCAAGAAGAGAGACGGAGGCGGCTTCACGGGCAACGATGAGAGAGAGCAGACCCTGAACCAGCTGCTGGCAGAGATGGATGGCTTCGATGCCCGCAAGGGCGTCATCATTCTGGCAGCTACCAACCGCCCGGATTCTCTGGATCCTGCCCTGCTCCGTCCCGGAAGATTCGACCGAAGGGTTCCGGTGGAACTTCCGGATCTGAAGGGCAGGGAGGAGATTTTGAAGCTCCATGCCAAACAGATTCGCATCAGCGACAATGTGGATTTCAATGCCATTGCCCGGGCAGCTTCCGGAGCCAGCGGGGCTGAGCTGGCCAATATGATCAATGAGGCGGCTCTGCGGGCAGTGCGTGATGGCAGAAAGTTCGTCTGTCAGGCAGATCTGGAGGAGAGCGTAGAGGTTGTCATCGCCGGATACCAGAAGAAGAATAAGATCCTGACCGACAAGGAGAAGCTTATCGTAGCTTATCATGAGACCGGTCATGCCCTGGTGGCAGCGATGCAAAGTCATTCTGCACCGGTTACCAAGATTACCATTATTCCCCGTACCTCCGGAGCCCTGGGATATACCATGCAGGTGGACGAGGGAGAGCATAATCTCATGAGTAAGGAGGAGCTGGAGAACCGCATCGCCACCTTCACCGGGGGACGTGTGGCCGAGGATCTGGTCTTCCACTCCATTACAACAGGAGCTGCCAATGATATCGAGCAGGCCACGAAATTGGCCCGTTCCATGATTACCCGTTTCGGAATGAGTGAAGCCTTTGGCATGGTAGCGTTGGAAACGGTAACTAACAAATATCTGGGAGGGGATACCTCTTTGGCCTGTTCCGAGAATACTGCCGGTCACATAGATGATATGGTGGTTGCCTTGGTAAAACGCCAATATGATAAGGCTAGGAACCTGATTCAGGAAAATATGGCTAAGCTTCATGAACTGGCCAAGTTCCTCTATGAGAAAGAGACGATTACCGGGGAGGAATTCATGCAGATCCTGAATATGCGTCCGGAGGAGCTTACTGCGACCCGCGTGGATCAAATAGAGGAGAAGCCTGAATGATTTCTTTGGATGATATTCAGAAATGGCTGAAGAGCACAGGGGGCAGTGCGGCAAAATTCCTCTTTCATGTCCTGCTGGCAATCCTGATTTATCTCCTGGTCAGGAAGATTGTTAAGAAGTTCTGCTCTTGGCTGGCGGGGAAAATGGAGAAGATGCATGTAGACCAGTCAGCCAAGAGTTTTATCCTGTCATTGATTCGCTATGGCACTTTGGGATTTACTATCATTACCATTGTGGTGCAGCTGGAGATTGTGGAAGCATCGGCTATTGCAGCCTTGATTGCCTCTGCAGGTGTCGGTATTTCACTGGCTTTAAAGGGTGGTCTGTCCAACTTTGCCGGTGGAATCATTCTCCTCTTTCTGAAGCCCTTTCGGGTGGGAGACTACATCGTGGTTCCGGGGGCAGGAGTAGAGGGAACCGTCAGCAAGATAGAGCTGTATTATACTACCATGACCACCGTGGACAGCAAGGTGGTCATGATACCCAATGCCACCCTTACAGATACTACCATCGTTAATATGACCGCCCTGGAAAAGAGAAAGATGGAGATAAAGGTTGGCATTTCCTATCAGGCAGATCCGCAGAAGGTCAAGGAGATCCTGCAGCAGCTCCTGGATGAGGATCCCAGGATTGAGAAGGAAGACCGGTTGATCTTTGTTGATTCCCTGGGAGAAAGTGCTGTTACCCTGGGCTGCCGTGCCTGGGTATCCACGGACCAATATTGGGATGCATACTGGAAGCTGAATGAAAGAATCAAGAAGAGTTTCGATGCGGCCGGGATAGAGATTCCCTATAACCAGTTGGACGTGCATATTCGCAGCGAGAAAAGTAAGGAATAGACTGTCATCGGCATCCGCAATAGGGATTGTTGTCCTACTTGCGGATGCCGCTTTTTGTTTGTATTTATCGGCTGGCGCCGCCCCCGCCGAAGCTGCCGCCTCCACCGGAGTAGCCGCCTCCACCGGAGTAGCCGCCGGAGTAACCGCTGTCATTGGAGTAGCCGCCGCCCCCACCTCCGGAGCCGGGATGGCGGAGCCTGTAAAGGCCGAAACAGATGAAAATAAAGGGAAGCAAAGCAAAAATCCAGAATACGCAAAAGGCTGCGGCCACCTGCAGCAGGAAAGGAC
>CAVJHW010000024.1:0-25477 GCA_963649395.1 Coriobacteriaceae bacterium
TCGTGCTCCCGCAGCTGCCGCCGGTATCCACAATCCGCCCTATCGGGCTACTTGTGGATACCGGCTTGCCCGTCCGATATCCACAAGCTGTGGTATGCCAGCATCCCACAGCTTGTGGATATCGGACGGGGCTTTCAATTTAAAATAGCAACCGGCACTTTTGTCCGGTTGCTATCCATCATACCATTATCAGATACAAAGAGCAAGAAAATCAAGCAGGCAATCTGCCCGACTTTCCCTGCAGGCAGATTTGCCGACCTTTTTCTCAGGCCTTTCCTGCGCTGCCCAGTACCTCTGTGATCTTGTGCTTTACCAATTCCTTTACGTTGGCACGTCCCACCTTCAGATACTCTCTGGGATCGAAAGCGGCCGGTTTGTTCCAGAGAACCTCCCTCACACCGGCTGTCATGGCCAGACGCAGGTCAGAGTCGATGTTGATCTTGCATACCGCAGATCTGGCTGCCTGACGCAGCATATCCTCCGGAATACCGATGGCATCTGCCAGATTACCGCCATTCTCCTGGATGATCTTCACATATTCCTGGGATACGGAGGATGCTCCATGCAGAACGATGGGGAAGCCCGGCAGTCTCTTGGATACCTCTTCCAGGATATCGAATCTCAGCTGGGGCTTCTGTCCCGGCTTAAACTTGAAGGCGCCATGGCTGGTTCCGATGGCGATAGCCAGAGAGTCAACTCCGGTACGGCTTACGAACTCCTCTACCTCACCGGGATGGGTATAGGAAGCATCTGCATCGGATACATTGACATCATCCTCTACCCCGGCCAGCTTACCCAGCTCAGCCTCTACTACCACACCCTTGTCATGGGCATACTCTACCACCTTTTTGGTCAGGGCGATATTCTCCTCGAAATCAAAGTGGGAACCATCGATCATAACAGAAGTGAATCCGCCATCGATGCAGGACTTGCAGATATCAAAATCAGCGCCGTGATCCAGATGGAGTGCGATGGGGATATCATTTTCGATGAGAGCTGCCTCCACCAGCTTCACCAGATACGTATGGTTGGCATACTTTCTGGCTCCGGCAGAAACCTGCAGAATCAGGGGGGAATTCAGCTCACCGGCTGCCTCTGTGATACCCTGTACGATCTCCATGTTGTTTACATTGAAAGCACCGATTGCATATCCGCCTTCATACGCCTTACGAAACATCTCTGTTGTGGTTACAAGTGCCATTGTTCCTACCTCCTGTTAATCTTAACTCTTAATCTTGGTTTGGGTGTCAAAACACCCAAACCTTTGGTTACACGGATTGTTCCGTGCTACGCACTCCCACAATCCTCCCTCAATTCGGGTTCTCGCGGGGCTTTCGCCCCACTTCACCCTCATTGAGGGGCGTGTCATAAAGCCCTTCCCCCACCGACATGCGAGCATGTCGTGGGCTCAGGCTTTTGACACTGTAACCAATATTATGAGGTTATGCAATGATAAGACTACTAAAAGGGGTGACGGCTTCTGTAGGGTTCAATGAAATTTCTCTACTAATAAATTCATGAGTAAGTTGTTCTTGGCTTATGAATATTTTACAATGAAGGAGAAGGTTCAAAAACTTCACCCTTAGAAGTTACGTGTAGTCTTTGCCTTCGGATACATCGGACTGGAGAGGTGACGGACTTATTTCCCGGGGTAAGGGAGGTGTCGGAGAGAGGCTGCAGAGGTCAGGGGAGGCCGGAATAAGCAGGAGTAGATGAAAAAAGGAGGAGGATATGCTGCATACAAAAGAAGGTCTGCTGTTTGTGATCCAGGTGGATCATGTAAATGGTGAGCTTATGGGCAGTGTGATCGAAAGTTTCTATGAGGCAGGTGCTAAAAACGTGCAAGTGATCAGCGCAGTGACCAAGAAAAACAGACCATCTTATGTGATCCTTGTGGATGGACGCCCCAGGGATGCGGATTCTATTGAAGAGATAATCGTGGGGGAACTGGCGTCCTCCGGATGGCATCGGCTCCAAACGGATCATCGGCATACGGATGTTTCCATTGAGACAAGGGAGATTCAGATCGTTACAGCAAAAGAGGCATTTACCTTCACGGTAGAGGGAAAAGTCATCAATGGCGATGTGCGAAATGCCCGCCCGGAATATGATTGTTGCAAGGAGCTTAGGAAGTTTTTGATGGAGAAGGCCGGATGTTATCTGCCCCTTCGACGGATTATACAGCTGGTGGAAGAAGTTTATTCTGAAAATAGAGAAGTAATCACTTGTAAGGAGGAATGAGAAATTATGACATATGACAAATGTAAGGTGCTGACAGCTGCGCAGACGGCTGCCCTGGCCAATGAATCCCATTTGACCAATGACCGAATTGAGGCTTTGGCCGGGGGACATGGCATGGTGAATATTGCAGTCCATGCAGTGACGAATGTGATTGTTGAGGAGATTACAGGGGGTGGTACGGTATCTATCAAGTTTGCGGATGTTCGTCATCTTCCGGTAGAAACGATTCTGAAAAAAGCTATCGCTGCTGCTAAGAGCTCTGGAGCAGATGGCGCAAATGCAGCGCTGATCACAGCGGTTTTGATGTATCTTGCCGGTTCAGCGGCGCAAGTGGGAATCCCGGCTGGAAACAGAAAGCTTGGGGCGACCTGTCGGATGCTGGCGGGTGTGGACAGATGCGGTGTCAGTGCGATTCCTACAGCGAAGATGAACAGCAAGATTTCTGCATTTCCAGCAGTTCTGGCGATCAATCAGGCTATGATGAAGGGAGAGTTGTCTCCCATCAGTGGGCATGACGTGCCGGAGAATGTAGGGGGCGGACCTCTCTATGGACACAGTGCACTGGGAGAGGATATCATTTGGCCACAAATGGCAAAAAGGGGAGCTGAAATCGGTACCAAAGCTATGATAGATGCCATGGCAGGCGCAGGCATTCATCCCAGTCCCTTCTTTGCCGCCTTGTTTGGCGCTGCAGCCATTTTGGAGATTATTCATCCGGATGCGGAGGTTCCGGAGGGAGAGGGGAATTACGGACGAACAACATCTGTACGGCTGGTAGGAAAAGCAGCCGTAGAGGCAGCCGGTCTCCCGGAGAAGTTGCATATGCACTTGACAGATCAGGAATTTGATACTGCCCAGTTGGTGGGTGATGTTGCCCTGATTCTGAAGGATATTGGTGGCCCCTCTGTGATAGGTATGATGGTTTTGGAGGAGATTCTTGCCTGCTTTAAGGAACCCTTTAGCGGTGGATTTTCCTCCTGCCCGGTGAATGCCCCCTTGGGACATCAATGTGCTTACGCAGTTGCTGTCATGAAGGCGCTTTTGGAGGATGAGCCGGACGAGGATCAGATTGCAAAAGCCCTGGTCGAGGAGAGACTCAGCAATTCTCTGAATCCAGAGTCTTCGGTTGTTTCTCTCTATCTGATTCCCAAAAAGGCCAACGAGGTATATGGCGGGCCGGTGACGAGGCTGATGATGAAAGCGGCTATGCCGGGTACGGTTAGGGCAATCTATGAAAAAGCAAGTTATACCTATGAACAGCTGGAGGCGGGGAAATCTTTGACGGAGATTGTCAAAGCGTTGGATGATAAGAGATTGGCCGCCGTGGAAAACAGAGCGGGTCTTTTGTTCACTGCCATGACAGGACAGAAAGTTACAGTAAAGGTGGAGAATCTGCACAGTGCGGCCAGACGTACTGCTAAGCTGGTGAAGAAATATTGGTCCTTCGATGCCTATGCGGATGTGACGGTAACCATGGGGGACCAGAAGGCTTATATGCCTGGGTTTGTACATGATATTATTCCCAAGGTATGTCAGGGAGAGTGTCAGGATGTGGCCTGGGCTGTCCCCCTTGGGGCAGCCGTTATGGATGATCTGTCCTTGTCAGGCTGTAACATTCTGAATGCGGTGATTCCGGTAGCAGTAGCTTGTATTATGAAGGAGGAGGAGCCGAAGGTCTTGGCGGAGGAAGCTGAGAAAGCAGCCTATATCACGGCGGGTATTCCGGGATGCAAGGCTCATGGAATGGCTATCGGTAAACTGGCCAGGGCTATTGCTGAAGCAATGTGATGGTATAAGCGAATCATTTTGAACCAAACATAGAAAGTATCCAGGTTACATAGAAAGTATCCAGGTTGGTTTGTCCGGGGGCATGGTCGTGAAGAGACCATGCTCTTTTTCAATTACAAAAGGGGGCATATTGATGCAGGCAGACAGATATGCTAAGATAAATATCTATGTAACTCAAAGACGGCACCACACAGGAAAGAGGGAGGATTACCCATGCGGTTTTTCCATTTGTCTGACTTGCATATTGGTTTGAAATTGATGAATAGGGATCTGGGGGAGGATCAGGCTTATATTCTGCATCAGGTGGTTGATTATGCAGGTCGGGAGCAGCCGGATGCGGTTGTGATTGCGGGAGATATCTACGATAAGGCGGTGCCCTCCGCGGAGGCGGTGGAGATATTTGATGGGTTTCTGTCAGAACTGGTTAAGGCAGTGCCCTCCGCAGCCATTATGATGATCAGCGGCAACCATGACAGTGCCCCCCGGGTGGACTGTTATCGTCATATCCTGGCAGGGCAGAGGATCTATATGATCGGACAGCCTCCGCGGGAACCCGGGGATAGGATCCAGAGAGTGGTTTTGGAGGATGCCTACGGGAAGGTGAATTTTTATTTGCTACCCTTTGTGAAGCCTTCTATGGTGCGGCAGGTTACGGGGAAGGATGATCAGGGAAATAACCTGTCTTACCGTGAAGCGGTAGGGAGCCTGCTGGAGCGGGAGAGGATCGATGAGAAGCAGCGAAATGTCCTAGTCAGCCATCAGTTCTATCTGCCGAGGGGAGTTCGGGCGGAAGAGGTGGAGCGGATGGACTCAGAGGTTCGTACCCTGGGGAATATCGATGAGATATCGGCGGAGGTTCTGAAGCCTTTTGATTATGCTGCCCTGGGTCATATACACAAGCCCATGAAGGTAGGAAGTGAGAATTATCGCTATTGCGGCACTCCTTTGGCCTGTTCAGTCAGCGAGGCAGGACAGGAGAAGGGCGTGATTCTGGTGGAGCTGGGGGAGAAGGGAAGGATAGAGACCCGCATTCTTCCCCTTTGTCCCCTGCGGCAGGTACGGGTGCTCCGCGGAGGGCTGGAGGAGGTTCTGCAGCAAGCCTGCAGGGATTATGTGACGGTGGTTCTTACGGATCCGGGAGATCTGAACATCCTGGATATGCAGGACCGGCTGCGCAATGCCTTTCCTAATTTATTGGAGATCCGCAGGGAGAACCTGCGCAAGGCGGATTACAGCAGGAGGGTATCCCGAGAGAAGCTGCTGGATCCCTTTGCCCTGTGCTGTGCTTTCTTGCAGGAGACGGGGGAAGAGGAAAGGTCCCTGCTGCGGGATGTGATTCATAATATAGAGGGGGTGAGATAACATGAAACCCATACAGTTGACTATGCAGGCTTTTGGCTCCTACCGCCACAGAACCCTTGTGGACTTTACCCAACTGAATCAGAGAATCTTTCTGATTACCGGGGATACGGGGGCTGGAAAGACCACCCTGTTTGATGCCATTGTTTTTGCTCTGTATGGAGAGGCCAGCTCCGGTCTGGTGAAGAAAGATGGAGCGGAGCTGCAAAGCCAATATGCCCCTGAACATGTGGAGCCCTTTGCAGAGCTGATTTTTTCGGAAGAGGAGGGGGAGAGGACGCTCGTCTACAGAGTGCGGCGAGTTCCCCGGCATATCCGCCCCCTGAAGCGAGGAAAGGGATGCAAGGAAGAGAGTGAGACAGTATCCTTGTGGATGCCGGATGGAAGGGAGTATCCCCAAAAGGAGACCAACCGTAAGCTGGAGGAGATCGTGGGCTTGACCAAGAGCCAGTTCATGCAGGTAGCCATGATTGCCCAAGGAGAGTTCATGGAGCTTCTCCGCGCGAAATCCGATGACAAGAAGGCAATTTTTCGGAAATTATTTCATACCGAGATTTATCAAAAAATCGTCAAGGAGCTTATGGAGCGAATAAAGGTCAAGGACCGGGAGATCGACCAGATCCGAACGGCCTGCCAGACCGAGATTGGTCATCTGGATGTTTCCGTGGAAGGGCTGGAAGGTTTGAAAGAGCTCAAACATCGAATGATGGCGGCCCGGGAATTGTCTGTCTCCGACCTGGAGGCCCTTCAGGCAGAATTGGAATTGGTCTGTCAAAGGCAGAGGGAGAGAAAGGAAAGGACGGAGAAGGAGTATCAAGAGGCGGAGAAGGTCTATTTGCAACAAAGAGATGCCTGCCAGGAGGCCAGACAGCTGTTGGACCGTTTCCGAGATCTGGAACAGGCACAAAAGGCATTGGGGGAATGCCGGGAGGAGGAGACGGCAATCCAGGAGGTTGGCTGCCTGCTTCAAGGCCGGGAGGCGGCAGGAGAAGTGCGGGAGGCTTGGCAGTGGTATCAGGCTGCGGCCGATCAAAGACGGGCTGCGGAACAGAAGCTGGAGGAGCAGGAGAAAAGTCTGCCGACCTTGTTGGAAAAAGCAGAAAAGACCGGTCAGGAGGAAGAGGCAGCCCAAAGGAAGCAGGGACAGGCTGTGGAGGAATTTGCCCGCATTTCTGAACGGGTGGAGAAGAGCCTGCGTCTGCTGGAAGGCATAAGAGAAGCCAAAAGGACCCTGGCTGAGAAGGCGAAGGAGTTCCGGGAGGCGAGACAGACAGCTGAGAGAGCCAGGGAGCAGCTGTTTCAGTTGGAAGTGAGGGAGAGAGAATGGAAGGGGCTGATGGAGAAGCTGGGAGATACTGGTATCCGGCTGGAACGCTGGAACCATCAGAAGAAGGAAGCGGACCAGTTGGAGACGGAGTGGAGAGCCCTGGAGGAGGGGGAGAGAGAGCTGGAAGACCAAAAAGAGAGGGTTGCAGGAGCTCAAGAGGCCTACCGGAAGGTCAAAGAAGAATTTGGCCGGAAGAACAGGCAATATCTTGTGGAGTGGACGGCTTTCCTGGATGCTCAGGCGGGATTTTTGGCCCGGGAACAGCTGCGGCCGGGGCAGCCCTGTCCGGTTTGCGGTTCCCTGGATCATCCCAATCCCTGTCTTCTGGAGGAGAAAGATGAGCTTGTCAGTCGGGAGAGTCTGGGACAGACAGAAAAAGAGCTGGCGCTTTTGCGACAGGAGCAGGAAAAGCTGTCCGGTCAGGCGGCTTCGGCCCACCAGCTTTTGGAGGAGAAAAAAAGCAGATTCCAAGCAGCCTTGAAAAAACTGGAGGAGAGGGTTGAGCAGGCCTTGGCTGAGCCCATGCATCGAAGGGAGACCGGAGGCGGCGCTTCTCTTCCCTATTTGGCAGAGAAATTGGGAAAATGGCAGACATTTCTTGGGAAGGAAGGGCAGAGATTAAGGGAAGATGCTGCCGAGAAGGAAAAAGCCGAGCAGTCCCTGCAAAGGGCCGAGAGCCAGAAGCAAGCATTGAGGGAAGGGGCAGAGAAGGCGGAACGAGAGGCGGTACAGGCTCAGGCAGCCCAAGACGAGGTCAAGAAGAGGCTGGAACAACTGGAAGGTTCCGGGGATTATCCGGATCGGACTGCAGCCTTGGAGGACCGCAGCCGGGCTGAGCAGCAGAAAAATCTGGCGGATCAGGACAGGAAGGAAGCTGAGGAAAGAGCAAGAAGGGCTGCGCAGGATCTGCAGAGGGCCAAAACCCTGTGTGAGGATTTGTACCGCCAGCTTCCGAAACTGGCGGAGACGGAAAAGAAGGAAAAGGAGAACTATGAGACCTGTCGGAGGGAAAAAAACCTGACGGAAGAAGAATGGAGAAAGCTGACGCAGGAGTATGGCAAGGAAGAGATCCGGAATCTGGAGAACCGGATCCGGGAACATGAGAAGAAAAAAACAAGGGCTGACCAGATGAGGGTGATGGCAGAGAAAGCCATCGGAGACGCGGTCAGGCCTGATCCGGATAGGCTGCAGGAGTCTTTGCACCAGGCCCAGGAAAGAGCCAATCGAGCCAGAGAGCTCTTTGAGCGCTGTCAGGAATTGTATAAGACCAATCAGGGAGTCCGGGAGGCCTTGCTGCCCAGAGCCCTGGAGCGAAATCGGGTGGTGGGGGAATATGAAACCCTTCAGAGACTTTATCGTCTATTGGCGGGAAAAGAAACAGGCGCCCGGATGGACATCGAGACCTATGTACAGCGCTATTATCTGGAAAGAATTCTTCAGGCGGCCAACCTGCGATTCCTGGAAATGTCGGCAGGTCAGTTTGAGCTGCGGCTCTATAGCCTAGAAAAGGCGGGAGAGGGTAAGAATCACGGTCTGGATCTGATGGTTTATTCTTATATCACCGGAAAGGAACGGGCCATCTGGACTTTGTCCGGCGGAGAATCCTTTATGGCGGCTCTGTCTCTGGCCTTGGGCATGGCAGACCAGATTCAGGAGAACTCAGCCGCCGTTCATCTGGATGTGATGTTCATTGATGAGGGCTTCGGTTCCCTGGATGAGCATTCCAGGGGCCAGGCTGTACGAATCCTCCAGCAAATGGCAGGCAGTTCCCGGATGATCGGCATCATTTCCCATGTCAGCGAGCTGAAGCAGGAGATTGAAGACCAGCTGCTGGTAAGTAAGGATCAGGAAGGCAGCCATATTCGCTGGCAGATCAGCTGATATGTAATTCTTTCAGGTGATGTGCGGGAGAAAAAAAGGTGAGATAATAAAACAACCGAGGAGAGCCTTTGAATTGAGGCGGCCGCTGCGAGAGGGGGAAGGGCCAAGCAGCTGATCTTCATTCTTGGTGGTGCCGTTCCTCAGGCGGCATAAGAGCTTACCTATAGAAAGGGGAAGGAATATTATGAAAAAATTTGCAATGACACTGTTAGCTTTAACAACAGCAATCAGCCTTACAGCTTGTGGAGGCAGTAAGAAGGGAGCTTCCGATCCGGCAGATGTGAAGGGAGAGACCTACTCTGCAGAGAACATTTCCGCACTTTGCCCGGAGGGTTGGGTGGCTACCGGAAGCACCCTTTGGTACAGTGAGACGGATGAAACGGATCCCAATGTCATTATCGTGGCAAAGGGGGCAGACAGCGAGGAAACTGCTCTGGCTTATCCCCTGGTGCAGATTACCTATTATCCGGATGATGTGGGAAGCATGGCACTCACCATGGAAGATACCAGAGAGGCTTATACAGAGACAGAGGATGTAGAGACCTTTACGACCGGAGATTACGAGTGGACCGGATTTAAGTCCACCGGCGGTATTTCTCCCACTTATATCCTGTGGACAGAGCTGCCTCTGTCGGTTCAGGTTACCATCGAGCCGGGCAGTGATGACAAGAATGCCATCGGACCTAATGATGCAGAGGTACAGGCAATTCTGGCCAGCATCGAGGCTAACTAAAAGATTGAGAAGAAGAGCGATTGCAGCAGGCTTTTGACCTGATCCGGGCGATGAAATACCCAAGGCTCGGCTACAGGCAGATGCGGGCTGGCATCCGAGAAGAATGACAGGGGAGAATGAGAAAACAGACTCAGACGCAGTCGGTCTGTAGATGGCGGAATAGCAAGGAGCAGCTGAATAAGGAGCTGCCGCATAGAAGGATTGGTTTGAAGAAATTGACACTTAAACCAATCTTTCTGCGCGGTAGCTCTTATTTTTGTGGATAATACCGATAAATCGAGGGGGTCAGAGAGATAAATCTGGCCCCATTTTTCGTTTTTTGAGAAAACAGGGGGTTGATTTTGTCAATAAAGGACAAAGACCGCCTTGGGGGGATTTGATATACTAAATGTAACAAGTCAATGGGGAAAGGAATGGAAAATCTGGGTGTAAGAAATCATGTTAAGGGAGGTAACAAAATGAAGGAAAAAACTATGCTGACAAAAGCGCCATCCTTTCGGTGGGTGATGCTGATCCTCAATGTGCTGGCTTATGGGCAGTTCTTTCTGACGGTCCAGGTGCCGGTGGCTTTCAGCTCCTATATCATGGAAGATCTGGGACTGACGGCCACCAAAACGGCTCTTTTCAACACCGCCATCATGTGTCTGTTTGCTTTGACGGGTACCCTGGGAGCTAAGGTGGCGGCTAAGGTAGGACTGAAAAAATGTGTCTGTCTGGGAATTATCGTCAATATTGTGGGGGCCCTTCTGATTCCTGTATTGGCCCATTCTTTTGTAGGTTATTTGGTCTGCTGTATCCTGGAGGGGCTGTGCGGCGGCATCATCTGCAGCTCTATGATCTCTTCCACTACCCTGTGGTTTCCCATTCGTCAAAGGGGACTGGCTACGGGAATCCTGCTGGGCATTCTGGGAGTAGGCTTTTCCATCGCCACCTTCTTTGCCCCCAGAATGATTAAGGCTGGCATGAGCTGGCAGATGGGGGCCTGCCTCTTGACGGCTGTTCCGGCTGCTGTCATCTGCCTCATCTATTTCCTGGTGGCCAAGCAGGTGGAGGATGTCTATCCGGGTACCTCCTCTGTGGCGGAGCTGCTTCCTCCGGAGACATCGGTGAATAAGGACAAGGCGGATGTGGAGTCCCTGCCCAAGACCATGGGTGAGCTGCGCAGAACCAAAATGTTCTGGTTTGCGGCCTTTGCAGCCTTTACCAGCGGATGCATGAGTTACGGCTTTCCGGCTTTTGTCAACGGCCTTTTGGTACAGGATAAGGGTTTGGATCCCATGTTGGCCAATGGGGTAGCTAGTATCACCTTCTTTGTGACGATCTTTGGTTCTCCCCTGGGGGGCATTATCTCGGATCGTGTCTTCAAGGGAACCCGCTGGCAGACGGTGGCTCTTGGCAATATCATGATTACAGTTATGCTGCTGATTGTCTCTTTTTCCAATGGAACCCCCCTGGCTGTGGCTATGATATTGGCTTATATGATGTCGGCCATGTGCGTGGGACCCTACTGGGCGATCCCCGCTGAGTTAGGGCATCCCAGTATCGCCACAGAGGTATCCGGTATCATGAATGTATTTGGCAATACCGGTGGATTTACTATTGGTTTTATCCTTACGGCTTTGGCATCTGCGGTAGGCAATTACTATATTTGTCTCTATGTCTGTGCGGTCCTGGCAGCGATCAGTGCAGTGAGTATGTTCTTCGTCCGCAGATAAATATCTGATTCCCCATTTAGTGAAAAGCCGTCGGTTAATTTGTCCTCTTAGGACAATGACCGACGGTTTTGACTCAGGTATAATCTAGGTAACAAGCAGGGAGCGATGAGAAAGCTTCTGGGTTGCCAAATTGAAAAATGTAGGTAAAAAAGGAGGTCACTATGAACAAATACTTTTTGACGGAAGAGCAGGAGATGATTCAGGATCTGGCAAAGAAGTTTGCGGACAATGTGGTAGCAGCGTCGGTAACAGAACTGGATCAGAAGCATGAATTTCCTATGGAAGAGGTAAAGCAGTGCGGAGAGATGGGATTCTTGGGAGTATGCGTACCCGAGGAGTACGGCGGAGCAGGTCTGGATCATCTCAGCGATGTTCTGGTAATGGAACAGCTGGCCAGACATTCTTCCTCTTTGGCATCCATCATTGATGCCCATACCTCTCTGGGAAGTATGCCTCTCCTGATTGCAGGAACCGAGGAACAGAAGCAGAAATACCTGGTTCCGGCTGCCTCCGGCAAAGCTCTCTGCGCTTTTGCTTTGACTGAGCCTCAGTCTGGTTCGGACGCAGGTCAGATTCGGACCACCGCAGTGCTGGATGGAGACGAGTGGGTCATCAACGGTTCTAAGGCCTTTATCACCAATAGTACCTATGCTTCCACCTTCCTGGTGGCTGCTAAGACAGATACCCAGGCGAAGG
The DNA here is from genome assembly GCA_963649395.1 of Coriobacteriaceae bacterium. GTDB lineage: Bacteria > Bacillota > Clostridia > Lachnospirales > Lachnospiraceae > Scatomonas. The sequence continues at coordinate 11,741 of CAVJHW010000024.1, forward strand.
GAAGCCGGGGAATCTCCATTTTCATCGTACCGGCGGGAACCAAGGGCCTGGATATCGGTAAGCCGGAGGAGAAGATGAGCAATAGAAGTTCTTATTCCTGCCCCCTGTCCTTTGATGATGTGCGCATCCCCAAGGAGAATCTGGTAGGAGAACTGAATCGTGGCTTCCCCCTCTTCATGCAGTGTGTGGATGACGGACGAATCGCCATCGCAGCAGTTGCTGTGGGTATGGCTCAGGGTGTGTTGGAGCGTGCCGTGAAGTATTCCAAGGAAAGAGTTACCTTCGGAAAGCCAATCTGCGAGAATCAGGCCATTGCCTTTAAGCTGGCGCAGATGGCCACAGAGATTGAAGTGGGAAGAGCTATGCTCTACAACGCTGCCCGCATGAGCGATAATAAGCTTCCCTTTAGCAAGGAAGCTACCATGACCAAGCTCTATTGCTCTGAGATGTGCGTGAGAGTCTGCGATATGGGCCTTCAGGTGCTGGGAGGCTATGGTCTGTGCAATGATTACGAGATCGAGCGCTTCTACCGGGATGCTAAGCTGCTGACCATCGGTGAGGGAACTTCCGAGATCTGCCGCATGGTAATCGGAAGACACGTATTGAAGGAATATGAATAAAATGTAACCAAGGGTCGGGGCTTGTGTGCGGGTGCAGACAAAGCCCTGGCCGGGAAATCCGAAGAAAAGACGGAAAAACGGAAAAACAGAAATACAGAAAAGGTATAACAGACAGGGAGGAAGGGTATGAGACGTACTTTTTTATACTTGAGTGAATTTCATGTGGGGGATAAGTTTCAGACACTTTCCAGAACAGTGACAGAGACGGATGTGGTGCTGTTTGCAGGAATTACGGGAGACAATAATCCCATTCACACAGACAGAACCTATGCGGAGAGTCTTCCCTTCAAGAGTCGGATCGCCCATGGCCTTCTGGGGGCAGGCATTGCCACGGGACTGTGGGGACGGCTGGGATTGGTGGATGGATCCGCCATTGCTGCTCTCAATACCCAATGGAAATTCGTGGGAGCCATTAAGATTGGGGATACCATTCATTGCGAAGTGGAGGTCATTGAGGTAAAACGGTCCAAGTCCAAGCCGGACCGGGGAATTCTGAATATTCAATACTCCATCATTAACCAGGAGGGCACTGTCTGCCAGATTGGCAGCATGGAGACCATGATGTACTGGGAAGCGCCGGAGGGTGCCGAAGAGTAAGGAGGCGGGAAACGTGCAGAGAAGATACGAGAATAAGATTGCACTGGTAACCGGAGCTGCCAACGGCATCGGCCTGTGTATCACCAGACGGCTGGTGGAGGAGGGAGCCAAGGTTGCAGCCCTGGATATTGAGAAGGACACCTTGAAGGAGGTCTTTGAGGGCCAGGAGAAGGATATTTATCCCATCCACTGCGATGTGACCTCCAAAGCTATGGTAGACAAGGCGGTAGCCCGGGTGATCCGACATTTTGGTCGAATTGATGTGCTGTTTAGCAATGCAGGTGTGATTGGAAGAAAAAGTCTCTTTGACACCACAGAGGAGGACTGGAAGGCAGTCATGGACGTCAACATCAACGGTACCTTCTATGTCAACCAGGCAGTACTGAAATCCATGGTGGATCAGGGCATTAAGGGGGCTGTGGTCAATGTAAGCTCTATCGCTTCTCAGACCGTCTCCTCCAATACGGGAGCCTACAGCGCCAGCAAGGGTGCCGTTACCCAATTTACCAAATATGCCGCCCTGGAGATGGCTCCCTACGGGATTCGGGTGAATGCGGTAGGTCCCGGAACCCATATTACCCGGATCACAGAGGGGACTCGCTTTAACAAGGAAAGATGTGCCAAGTTCCTGAGCAATATTCCCATGGGTCGATTCGGAGAGCCGGAGGAGGCAGCCTCTGCTGCCTTATATCTGGGAAGTGATGATGCTTCCTATATCACAGGGACAACCCTCATCGAGGATGGCGGTTTTACCCTGTTCTAAAGAAGAGGGAGGAAGGCCAGATGGATTGGCGTGTCAAATACAAGGACAAGATATGCACAGCCTCAGAAGCGGTATGGCATGTGCAGTCCCAGGATAAGATTATTTTCAGCGATTGGCTGGGGGAATCCCCGATACTGACAGAGGCTTTGATGGCTCGAGGCAAGGAGTTGCAAAATGTGGAGATCATCCATGGCATGAGCCCAGGGCCTAACAGCTACCTGGAGCCGGAGTGGGAGGGACATTTTCACCATACCGCCCTGTTTCTGGGGGCCAAATCAAGACCGGTATACAGGGAAAAGAGAATGGATTATATAGGGGGGACGAATTTCCATGAATGGCCGGAAATGTTCCGGGTGAATCCTGATCTGAATCCCCACTGGGCCTTTATTCAGGTGTCAGAGCCGGATGAAGAGGGTATGTGCAGCTTCGGTATTTCCTGCTGTTTCTCGGAGCCTGCGGCTCGAACGGCTGCCAAGGTTATCGCCCATGTGAACCCCAATATGCCTTATTGCGGAGGCAAGAAGATTTCCCTGGAGGACATCGACTATATTGTACCTGCCGCCACAGACCTTTATACCATCGGTGGCATGCAGGTGGATGCGAAAACCCAGAAAATAGCGGACTATGTGGCGGAACTGATCGAGGATGGTTCTACCATCCAGCTGGGAATCGGTGCCCTGCCGGATGCCATCGCCCGGAATCTCATGGATAAGCATGATCTGGGAGTTCATTCGGAGACCCTGACGGAAGCTATGATGGATCTGGTGAAGGCAGGTGTCATCAATAACAGCAAGAAAACCCTGCATCCGGGGGTTTGCATCGGAGCCCAGGCAGCGGGATCGGATGCATTCTATCGCTATATCGACCACAATCCCATGTTCGCCGTATATCCGGTGGATTATGTCAATGACCCCTATGTGGTGGGACAGAATTATAAGCAGGTGTCCATCAATGCCTGCCTGGAGGTGGATCTGAAGGGACAGGCCAATTCCGAGAGTATCGGAGGCAAGGAATATAGTGGCATCGGCGGCCAGCTGGATCACGTGCGGGGAGCTCAGCTGTCCAAGGGTGGCAAGTCTATCCTGGCTCTGAATTCTACCGCCAAGAATGATACGGTGTCTAAGATCATTCCCTACTTTGCCTCGGGAAATGTAACTACCGTATCCCGCTACGATATCCAATATGTCATTACGGAATATGGCATTGCCGATCTGAAGTACAAGACCGAGAGGCAGAGAGCGTTGGCTTTAATCGGGATTGCCCATCCCAATTTCAGGGATGAATTGAAGTTTGAGGCAGAGAAGCTGGGCATCCTGTAAGAAAGATCATGGCTGTCACTGGGAGAAAAAGGAGCGGAAGCTATGACACTAGAGGAGCGGCGGGGGAGGATATTAGACAGATATCCCAAGTGGGAGAATTGGACGATCTGGGAGTGGTTTGAAAAAACGGAGGAGTCATGTCCGCAGGAAATCTTCTACATAGACGATGCCGTCTCCTATCGTTATCGGCAGGTTGGGCAGATGGCCCGTGAGGCGGCGAAGGCCATGAGGGTGCTGGGAGTCAGACCGGGAGAACCGGTGGCTATCTTGATGGGAAATCGGGTGGAGTTCGCCGCCTTTACCTTCGGAGCCGCCAGGCTGGGAGCCGTCAAGGTTCCCATCAATCGTCAATGTGGGCCAGGAGAGATCCGTTATATCCTGGAGAGAACGCAAGCCCGCCTTCTGGTCACCGATCGACCGGATTTGGTCAGTCAGTTGGGGGAACTCCCTGCCAAAATCATGAGCTGGGAGGAACTTCAAGAGGTTGGCTGCAATCTGGGACCAGGGCAGGCGGAGGTCGACAGCGGTTTGGAGCCAGGGCAGGCGGGGGCCAACAGCAGTTCGGAGCCAGAGCAGGCGGAGGTCGGCAGTGATCCGGAGCCGGGGTTGGAAGAGACAGACTCGGTGTCAGCGGAATCCTTGTGTGACATTATTTTCACCTCGGGAAGCACGGGCAATCCCAAGGGAGTTATGCTGACTCATTCCGGTCTACTCCGGGCAGCTTTCGCTTCCTGCCTGAATCGAGGTTTGGAATTCGGCTGGAGATTCTATATTCCCATTCCTCTCTATCATGTCTACGGATACGTGGAGGGTCTCCTGTGTGCAGTCATCATGGGAGGAAGCTTGGTGACCTTGCGGGACAAGTTTCAGCCGGAGGCGGCTCTTCGGCAGATGGAGGCCGCAGGGGTCAATGACATCCTCAGCGTTCCCTTCATCATGCAGAAATTGCTGGAATCCCCTGAGTTGGACAAGACGGATCTGGGACGATTGAAGGCCATCTACTGTTCGGCCAGCGCCTGCCCCAAGAATCTCTGGAAGGAGATTCGGGAGGCCTTCCCCCACAGAGAGGTTATCACCGGATATGGCATGACGGAGGTCTGCGGGGCTTCCCTGCAGACGGATCCAAGAGATTCCTGGGAAACTACGGTGGATTATGTAGGGAAGATCCTGTGGGGAGGGCCTGCGGGGGTTCCGGAATGGGGGAATCATCTCATTTCCTATCGGGTGGTTTTGGCAGACGGAAGGGAGGCGGCTGCCCGGGAATTCGGGGAGCTGATTTGCAAGGGACCGGTGGTGACCAAGGGTTATTACCGGGATTCGAAAGCCACAGAAAGCGCTTTTACCCAGGAGGGCTGGTTCAAAACAGGCGATATCGGTTATTTCGATGAAAATGGCTACCTGCGTTTGCTGGGAAGATGCAATGATATCTACAAAATCAACGGCGAAAATGTGTCCCCCCAATTCCTGGATCGGGTGATTCAGAGATGTCCGGAGGTGGAGGCGGTGGAAACCGTGGGGGTTCCGGATCCCAAGGTAGGCTGGATCGGTGTAGCTTTCATCGACAATGGGCAGAGGGGGAAGGAGAGCCAGGAAAGGATTCGGGAATGGTGCAGGAAGAATCTGGCCTCTTTCCAGGTCCCCCATCGATTTTTCTTCGAATCCAGCTCCGGCTGGCCCCGCACCACCAACGGAAAGATTCAGAAATACAAGCTTAGACAGATTGCCCGGGAAAGGCTGGAGGAGGAAGATGATAGACTACCAAGAGATCGGGGGGAGAACCGGATGTCTGCATATGGATTCCAACAGTCTGCCTGTCTATCGGGTCAGTGACAGAGAATGGATCCTTATGGATTCCGGACTTAACTATGAGGGAAGTCAGCTGATGGACTTCCTGGACAGGGAGGGGATCCAGGTTCTGGCTGTTCTGACCAGCCATGCCCATTTTGACCATATGGGCAATCATAGGCTCCTGCAGGAGGAAATGGGAGCCAAGCTGGTGATGACAGCCATGGATGCCGGAAGCGTGAAGGACGCTACCAGCCTGAAAACCTGCTTTTATTCCAGCACGGCGGAAGAGATTCGGCGGAAGGTGGGTTACATGGTCTGCCAGGCAGACCGTCTACTCTTTCCCTGGGAGCGGCAGTTTAGCATAGAAGGTGTCACCTTTTGGCAGTTTCCTCTGCCGGGGCATGCAGCCAGCCATGTGGGGTATCGAACCCAGGACGGGGTTCTGTATGTGGGAGATGCCCTGATGGGCAGGGAGATTCTGGCAGACCAATCCCTGGCCTATATGTTGGACTGGCAGCTGGCTTTTCAAACCATGAAGGAGATCAGCAGGATACCGGCTCGGGTCTGGATTCTGGCTCACGGAGGGCCTGTCACAGAGAGGGAAGAGCTGGCAGAGGAAAATATCCGGGTTTATCAGGATATCCTGCAGGAGATGTGGAGGCTTCTGGAAAGGGAATTTTTTCTGGAGGAGGCCTTGGAGCTATTCATTCCCCATCAACGTTTGAAGGTAAAGAATCCGCCCTATGCCAGAATGGCGGAACGGATCATAAGAAGTGGTCTGGAATACCTGACAGATAGCAATAAGCTGGAGATTCAGGTGAAGAGGGGACGAATTCTCTATAAGAAAGCACAGATTTATTAAGAAGGAAGAGGTAAAAGGTATGAAAATTTTAGTATGTATCAAACAGGTTCCGGATACTACAGAGATTAAGATTAATCCGGAGACAAATACATTGATGCGGGCAGGGGTTCCCAGTATTGTGAACCCCTTTGACGCCTATGCTTTGGAGATTGCAGCTAGGATCAAAGATGCGGATCCTCAGACCAGGATCGTTCTGTTGTCCATGGGACCCCAACAGGCCAAGGAAGCCCTGAAGGAGGGCCTCTCTGTTGGCGGAGATGCTGCTTATCTGGTCAGTGACAGAGCCTTTGGCGGTGCCGATACCCTGGCTACCAGCTATACTCTGACCTGCGCTATCAAAAAGCTGGAAGAGACAGAGGGTAAATTCGACCTGATCCTTTGCGGAAAACAGGCCATTGACGGCGATACCGCTCAGGTAGGACCAGAGATTGCAGAGCATCTGGATTATCCCCAGGTGACCTATGCGGTAGAAGCTCATCCGGAGGGGGATGAGATGATCGTGAAGAAGGAGACAACGGACGGCTATCAGGTGGTGGGAGCCAAGATGCCCTGCGTGGTTACCGTGACTAAGCCGGCCTTCGATCCCCGTTTCCCCACTATTAAGTCTAAGATGAAAGCCAACAAGGTTGAGATTCCTACCCTGACAGTGGAAGACATTCCGGTAGATCGGGAAAAAATCGGCCTGAAGGGATCCCCCACCAAGGTGAAGAAATCCTTTACCCCGCCTCGCAAGCAGGGAGGAGTTAAGATCCAGGAAGAAACAGTGGAGGATTCCGGCAGAAAGCTCTATGCACTGCTCAGCGGAGCAGGCTTGATCTGAGATTAGTGGTCAGTGATTAGGGGTCAGTGATTAGTGGGGAGAGGCAGTGGGCAGTGATTAGTGGGCAGTGATTAGTGGTTAGTGGCTAGTGGGTAGTAGGGGAGAGGCAGTGGGCAGGGGTCAGTGATTAGTGGTTAGTGGGGGAGATTAAGGGGTTGTGTGTGGAGTAGGGAGGCGGTTCGAGAAGAGCTGTCAGTGTAGAATGGGAGGTAAGGAAAGGTATGAGTATTTTTATAGATGATGCTCACGCAGAGTTGATTGAGATGTATAGGAATTTTGCCCAGAAGCAGGTAAAGCCTTTGGCGGCGGAGATTGATAAGACAGAGCGTTTTCCGGAGGAAACGGTGGAGGCCATGGCAGAGATGGGATTACTGGGAATCCCCTTCCCTGAGTCTTATGGGGGAGCCGATATGGATAATCTGTCCTATGCCCAATGTATTGAGGAGATTTCCAAGGTCTGTGCTTCCACGGGGGTTATCGTTTCTGCCCATACGTCCCTGTGTGCGACACCAATCTATATGTTCGGCACGGAAGAGCAGAAGCAGAAGTATTTGATCCCCCTGGCTTCCGGCAAGAAGCTGGGTGCCTTCGGCTTGACAGAGCCCGGGGCTGGGACGGATGCTTCCGGCCAGAAGACCGTAGCAGTGAAAGATGGGGATCATTACGTGCTGAACGGCAGTAAAATCTTCATTACCAACGCAGGACCGGCAGAGGTCTATGTTATTTTCGCCATGACAGATAAGGAAGCCGGGACCAGAGGAATCTCCGCATTTATCGTAGAAAAGGGCTACAAGGGATTTTCTATAGGAAAACAGGAGGACAAGATGGGAATCCGGGCCTCTTCCACCTGTGAGCTGGTATTTGAAGACTGTATCGTACCGGCAGAGAATCTCCTGGGGGAGGAAGGAAAGGGCTTCAAGATTGCTATGATGACTCTGGACGGCGGCCGAATCGGTATTGCGGCCCAGGCCCTGGGAATCGCTCAGGGGGCTATTGATGAGACGGTGGAATATGTGAAGACCAGACAGCAATTTGGCAGACCCCTGTCCAAGTTCCAGAATACCCAGTTTGAGCTGGCTTCTATGCAAGCCATGACGGAAGCAGCCAGACTTCTGGTATATCAGGCCGCTCATGCCAAGGATAATCATGAGCCTTACAGCCATTTGGCAGCTATGGCCAAGCTGGTGGCATCCGAGACAGCCAGCGATGTGACTCGCAGGTGCCTGCAGCTCTTCGGCGGTTACGGTTATATCAAGGAATATCCCATGGAGCGTATGATGAGAGATGCCAAGATCACGGAGATCTACGAGGGAACCTCAGAGGTACAGAAGATGGTCATCTCCTCCTGGATGGGAGTGAAATAAAGGACGGATTAGAGAGATCGGAGGATAGATATGGAAGCAAAGAATCAAGATTTATGGGTATTTGTAGAAACCGATGAGAATGGAAAGGCAAGGAACGTAGGCCTGGAATTACTGAACCCGGGCAGACGCCTTGCGGATAAACAGGGAGGCAAGCTGGTGGCCGTCATCATCGGAAATCAGCTGGAGGATGCCATAGGGGAGGCAAGTGCCTACGGAGCAGACAAGGTGATCGTAGTAGAGGGTCAGGAGTATACCCAGTATACGACAGATGCCTACGCAACCGCCATCTGTACCCTGGTAGAGAAATACGGCCCCACCACCTTGATGATCGGTGCCACGAATGTAGGCCGTGACCTGGGCCCCAGAGTCTCCTGCCGTCTGCAGACAGGTCTGACGGCGGACTGTACCGCCCTGGATGTGGATGAAGAAACCGGCAATATGGCCTGGACTCGTCCGGCCTTCGGCGGCAATTTGATGGCTACCATCCAATGCCCCAATCACAGACCCCAGATCGGTACGGTACGTCCCGGTGTCTTCAAAAAGGGGGAAAAGGGAGAAGCTGGAAAGGCTGAAGTGATCCGTGAGGATATCCATATGGAAGCAGACAAGATCCGAACCCGGATCATCGAGATTCTGCAGGAGACCGGAGCAGGCAATGTGGATCTGGAGGGTGCAGATATTATCGTATCCGGCGGTCGAGGAGTCGGCGGTCCGGAGGGATTCGCTCCTTTGGAGGAGCTGGCATCCCTTCTGGGAGGCGTAGTAGGTGCTTCCCGTGCAGCCGTGGATTCCGGTTGGATTCCCCATGCACACCAGGTAGGTCAGACCGGCAAAACCGTTGGCCCCAAGCTTTATATCGCCTGTGGTATCTCCGGTGCTATCCAGCATCTGGCAGGAATGAGCGGTTCCGATACCATCGTAGCCATCAATAAGGATCCGGAGGCTCCTATTTTCGATGTGGCAGACTACAGCGTGGTAGGCGACCTGAAGGTTGTGATCCCCATTCTCATCGAGGAGATCAAGAAGAGCCGGGCATAGGGCGGAAGAATCCGTATAACAGGGAGGGGGCCTTATGGTACCCCAACCAGGCATGAAAGTGTATAGAAGTGTATAAAAGTGTATAGAAGAGTATAGAAGAGTATAGAGAAGTCCTGAATTCGGGATGAGAAAGCCAAAGGGGTAGATTCAGCCTGCAGCAGACTTGTTTGCTGCAGGCTGTCTTTAAAAGGAAATGAGGGGCTTTCAGAGGAGCTCCTGAGGGAGGAAAGGGAAATGGGTTACAAGGAACAATATGATCAAAAGCATGTAACAGCTCAAGAAGCTGTGAAGGTGGTTCAATCCGGCATGTGGATTGATTATGGCTTTTGCACCAGCCATCCGGATGCCCTGGATCGGGCATTGGCAGACCGATTAAAAGCGGAGCCCAACTTGAATCATCTGAATTTTCGAGGTGGGATTGCTCTGTGGCCACCGGCCGTGACCCAGGTGCCGGATGCGGTGGACAGGATCAATTGGAACTCCTGGCACACCTCCGGCATTGAGCGTAAGATCATAGACCAGGGATTTGGTTATTATAATGTGCTGCGTTATTCGGAAATGCCAGGTTACTATCGCAATAATATCAAGCATCTGGATGTTTTGATGCTCCAGGTGACGCCCATGGACAAACATGGATACTTTAATTTTGGCTTGAATGCTTCTCAGTTGTCGGCAGCCATCGAATGTGCGGATACCATTATTGTAGAGGTCAATGAAAATATGCCTACCTGTTATGGTCATGAGGTGAATATTCATATCGACCAGGTGGACATGGTGGTGGAGGGAGATGATCCTCTTATTGCTGAAATGGGGGCCAGCAAAATATCAAAGGTAGATCAGGCGGTAGCAAACCTGATCGTGCCGGAGATACCGGATGGGGCCTGCCTGCAGCTGGGCATCGGCGGCATGCCCAATGCTGTAGGTTCCCTGATTGCCCAAAGTGATCTCAAGGATCTGGGAGTACATACGGAGATGTATGTGGATGCCTTTGTAGATATTGCCCTGGCAGGCAAGATCACGGGAGCCCGCAAGGTACATGATAGGGGATTGCAGGTATATACCTTTGCCGCAGGTACGAAGAAATTATATGACTATATTGATGAAAATCAGGAGATGATGGCTGCTCCGGTAGACTATGTCAATGATACCAGAATTATTTCGGATCTGGATAATTTCATGTCTATCAATAATGCGGTGGAGGTGGACTTGTTTGGACAGGTGGCCTCGGAGACGGCAGGCACCCGCCATATCAGCGGAGCGGGAGGACAGTTGGATTTTGTCCTGGGCGCCTATCAATCCAAGGGGGGAAAAAGCTTTATCTGTTGCTCCTCTACGGTGAAAAATAAGGACGGTTCCATCAGTTCCCGTATAAAGCCTACTATTACGCCGGGGGGCGTTGTGACCTGCACCCGGGCCAATGTCCAATATCTGGTGACGGAATATGGTATGGTGAATCTCAAGGGAACCTCCACCTGGGAGCGGGCAGAGAAGATCATATCCATCGCCCATCCGGATTTTCGGGAGGAATTGATCAAAGAGGCCCAAAAGCTGAAGATTTGGTGTCCGAGCAATAAAAAATGAATCCTTACACTCATGTAAAGACTTGATGTAAGAGGAAAAAGAATAGGGAGGATTTGGGAAATGGGCAAGAAAGTAGTATTGGCCGGGGCGTGTCGTACGGCTATCGGGAGCATGGGCGGTGCCTTAAGCACAACCCCTGCAGCGGATCTGGGAGCAATCGTGATTAAGGAAGCCCTGAAGCGGGCTGGGGTAGCTGCCGACCAGGTAGACACGGTATATATGGGCTGTGTCATCCAGGCAGGTCTGGGTCAGAACGTGGCAAGACAGGCATCCCTCAAGGCAGGTCTTCCGGTAGAGGTTCCGGCTATGACCATCAACATTGTCTGCGGTTCCGGACTGAATTGTGTGAATATGGCAGCTGCTATGATCCAGGCGGGTGAAGCGGATATCGTAGTGGCCGGCGGCATGGAGAATATGTCCATGGCACCCTATGCCCTGAAGAATGCCCGTTATGGCTACCGCATGGGCAATGCCCCCATGGTGGATACCATGGTAAATGACGCCCTGTGGGATGCTTTCAATGATTATCATATGGGAATTACTGCCGAGAATGTGGCAGAACAGTGGAAGCTGACCAGAGAGCAGTTGGATGAGTTCTCTGCCAACAGCCAGCAGAAGGCCTGCGCTGCCATTGAAGCAGGCAAGTTTAAGGATGAAATTGTTCCGGTGGAAGTAAAGAAGAAGAAAGAGACCATCGTCTTCGATACCGATGAAGGCCCCCGCAAGGGAACCACGGCAGAGGGTATTGCTAAGCTGCGTCCTGCTTTCAAGAAGGACGGCATCGTAACCGCTGCCAATGCCTCCAGCATCAACGACGGCGCAGCCGCCATCGTAGTAATGAGCGAAGAAAAGGCCAAGGAGCTGGGTGTGACGCCGATGGCTACCTGGGTAGGAGGCGCTTTGGGTGGTGTAGATCCCTCCATCATGGGAGTAGGACCTGTAGCAGCCACCAGGAAGGTCATGGACAAGACCGGTCTGAAGGTATCCGATATGGATCTCATTGAGGCCAATGAGGCTTTTGCCGCTCAATCTCTGGCCGTTGCCCATGATCTGGAGTTCGATATGTCCAAGGTCAATGTAAATGGCGGGGCCATCGCCCTGGGACATCCCGTAGGAGCCTCCGGCTGCCGTATCCTGGTAACCCTCCTTCACGAGATGCAGAAGAGAGATGCCAAGAAGGGATTGGCAACTCTGTGCATCGGCGGCGGCATGGGCTGCGCCACTATCGTAGAGAGAGACTAAGGCGTAGGACCAGAAAGGAGACTTCCATGGAATTTGTAAATTATGAGGTAGAAGGTGCCGTCGGCATGATTACCATTAACCGTCCCAAGGCCTTGAATGCCTTGAACAGTCAGGTATTGGATGACCTGAATGCAGCCCTGGATGGGGTGGACCTGGATGTAGTACGTGCCCTGATCCTGACAGGAGCAGGGGAGAAGTCCTTCGTGGCAGGGGCTGACATCGGAGAGATGAGCAGCCTGACCAAGGCAGAGGGAGAGGCCTTTGGTAAGAAGGGAAATGATATTTTCCGCCGGATCGAAACCTTCCCCATCCCTGTGATCGCTGCCATCAACGGCTTTGCCTTGGGCGGCGGCTGCGAGATCTCCATGAGCTGCGATATCCGTATCTGCTCTGAGAATGCTATATTTGGCCAGCCGGAAGTTGGCCTGGGTATCACCCCCGGATTCGGCGGAACCCAGAGACTGGCTCGCCTGATCAGCGTGGGCAAGGCCAAGGAGATGATCTATGGCGCCCGCAATATCAAGGCGGATGAGGCCTATCGCATCGGCTTGGTGAACAATGTATATCCCTTGGAAGAGCTGATGCCTGCAGCCAAGAAGCTGGCTGCTACCATCGCCCGCAACGCCCCCATTGCCGTGCGCAATTGCAAGAAGGCCATCAACGAGGGCTTGCAGGTGGATATGGATCAGGCTATTGTCATCGAGGAGAAGCTCTTCGGTGATTGCTTTGAATCCTATGACCAACAGGAAGGGATGAAGGCTTTCCTGGAGAAGAGAAAAGTGGAAGCTTTCTTAAATAAATAAATAGAGAACGGGTATCCGCAGGTAGGACGATAATCCTATTTGCGGACACTGGCGGCAGCTGCGGGAGTGTTCCCTGGCTGCTGGTGGACCGGATGATTAGAACCAATATATGTGGAGGACATAAGATGAAAGTAGGTATTATTGGGGCAGGAACGATGGGTTCTGGAATTGCACAGGCTTTTGCACAGACAGAAGGTTATGAGGTATGCTTGTGTGATATCAATGAGGAATTGGCAGCCAATGGCAAGAAGAAGATTGCCAAGGGCTTTGAGAAGAGAGTGGCCAAGGGTAAGATGGATCAGGCTGCCGCCGATGCCATCCTCAACAAGATCAGCACAGGGGTGAAGGATATTTGCACCGATTGTGATCTGGTAGTAGAGGCAGCCCTGGAGAATATGGCGATTAAGAAACAGACGTTCAAAGAGCTGGAGGGCATCTGCAAGGCAGACTGTCTCTTCGCTACCAATACCTCTTCTCTGTCTATCACAGAGATCGGCGCAGGCCTAGATCGTCCGGTAATCGGCATGCATTTCTTCAATCCGGCTCCTGTCATGAAGCTGGTAGAGGTAATCGCAGGCTTGAATACTCCGGCAGAGATGGTAGATAAGATCAAGGCTATCTCTGTGGAGATCGGCAAGACCCCGGTACAGGTAGAGGAAGCTGCAGGCTTTGTTGTGAACCGTATCCTGGTTCCCATGATCAATGAGGCTGTCGGCATCTACGCAGATGGCGTTGCTTCCGTGGCTGACATTGATACTGCCATGAAGCTGGGCGCCAACCATCCCATGGGACCCCTGGAGCTGGGAGATCTCATCGGTCTGGATATTTGTTTGGCAATTATGGAAGTTCTCTACCATGAGACAGGTGATTCCAAGTATCGTCCCCATCCTCTGCTGCGCAAGATGGTTCGCGGAGGCAAGCTGGGACGTAAGACCGGAAT
>CAVJHW010000025.1:0-25372 GCA_963649395.1 Coriobacteriaceae bacterium
TGAATCCAACTTAGAAACAACGATTTTTTTGTCTTAATTTATGGGTTCATTATAATTGGCATGATGAACACAGCGGATAGAAGTTTAGCTATGATTGATTATGCACTCCGTAGAAGATTCAGCTTCTTTGATATGGAACCTGGATTTGATTCGGAAGGCTTTATGAAATACCAGAAGAGCTTGAACAATGAAACTTTTGATTTGTTAATAGAAAAGGTAGTGGAGCTCAATCGAGAGATTGCTGCGGACAAATCTCTGGGTAAAGGTTTCTGCATTGGCCATAGCTATTTCTGCGGAGCCAAAGAATGCACAACAGAATGGATGATGGATGTAGTAGATTTTGATATTCTTCCGATGCTGTCAGAGTATTGGTTTGATGACCAAAGCAAGGTACAGCGCTGGGAGAATACGTTGCATGGTATATTTCAATGATTAAGGACAAGAGTATTTTAATAAAAAACATTTATTATATGCTGTCCTATGCATTTCAAACATTGAATCAATCCAAGTATGAGGATGTAGCAGTGGAGGAATTCGAGGACATGCAGAACCTCCTTGCTGCTATTCTGGCTAAGGGCATTGGCTTTCAATTAAAGCAAGGCCTGTACAGAGAATACATAAATCGCCAGGAAAATTTATCCGTCATGCGAGGCAAGATCGATATGCCGGGAACGATACGAAATCGAATGGCGAGAAAGCAGATCCTGACTTGCGAGTTTGATGAGCTTTCGGAAAATAATCTTCCCAATCAGGTATTGAAGACAACGGTCATGCTGCTGTTGAGGCATGGAAGTGTTAAGGCAGAGTATAAGGATGATCTGAAAAAGAAAATGCTCTTCTTTTCAAATGTAGATACATTAGAGCCGACTACCATTAGATGGTCATCCATTCGCTTTCAGAGGAATAATCAGAATGATCGAATGCTACTAAGTATCTGTCAGCTGATTATAGAGGGAATGCTTTTGACAACAGATAAAGGCGACTATAGAATGGCGACTTTTCTTGATGCGCAGAGGATGTGTCGTTTATATGAAAAATTTATTCTGGAGTACTATATAAAGCGTTATCCAAAGTTGTCCGTCAGCGCCTCTCAGATTCCGTGGTCACTGGATGATGGGATCGGGACAATGCTTCCGGTGATGCAGAGCGACATTCATCTGAGGAAGGGCAATACAGTACTGATTATCGATGCAAAGTACTATAGCCATACGCTGCAGACTCAGTTTGATAAGCACACTGTACATTCCAACAATATGTATCAGATATTTACGTATGTAAAGAACCGTGATTATCAATTTGGCGAGGAGCATCACAAGGTTTCTGGCATGCTACTGTATGCAAAGACGGATGAAGAGATGCAACCAGACAATGTATATCAGATGCATGGTAACCAGATCACCGTCAGGACATTGGATTTGAATCTGCCATTTGCCGAGATTGCGGGGCAGCTGGATGATATTGTGAAATTACATTTTGGTTTGTGATTGACGAATCTGCGGCGCTGCAAAACGCGTGGCAATACATGAATGGATTTGTGAAAAGTGATTGAAACAGGAGGATAATTCTGTTACAATTAGTATAAATTTGCTGAACAAAGAACATAGGAAAAGGAGTAGTGACAAATGCTGGACCAGTCTTACTACCGGAAAGCGGATGAAATCATCGAGCGCTATGGAAGAACATCGGCGTCTTTGATTCCCATTATGCAGGATATTCAGGAGGAATATCGATATCTGCCGGGAGAATTGCTTTCCTACGTTGCGGAGGAAATCGGAGTTACAGAGGCTAAGGCATACAGCGTTGCGACCTTTTACGAGAATTTTTCCTTTGAGGCAAAGGGAAAATATATTATTAAGGTCTGTGACGGAACGGCCTGTCATGTGCGCAAATCCATGCCGGTGTTGGAGGCACTGTACAAGAAGCTGGGTTTAAGTAAGAAGAAACACACTACGGACGATATGTTATTTACCATTGAGACAGTTTCCTGTCTGGGCGCCTGTGGCCTTGCACCGACTATGATGGTGAATGAAGAGGTTCATCCCAGAATGACCCCGGAGAAAGCGGAGGAATTAATCGACCGATTAAGAGGAGGTGACAAGGAATGATCAAAACAAGAGAAGATTTGTCGGCACTCCGGGAGGCCGTCCAGGAGAAGCTGCAGGCTTATGCTTGTCGCATCCTTGTCTGCTCCGGTACCGGATGTATCGCCACCGGCTCGGAGAAGATCTATGAGAGATTTCGGGAGATTTGCCAGGATACCCCGGGGGTAGTGCTGGAATTTGCCCCCCATGACCAGGAACAGGATGGGAGCGGGGAAGACAGGTTGGTGCAAGAGGAGCAGGCGGAGGAAGCTGTGCCGGGAACCTCGGAGGAAGAACCGGATCTGCCGGGGGAGACCAAGGATCCGCTGCTGGGTGTGAAGAAGACCGGCTGCCAGGGAATCTGTGAGCTGGGGCCCCTGGTTCGGATTCAGAAGGGGGACCGAGTCATCCAGTATACCAAGGTTCAGGAGGCAGACTGTCAGGAGATTTTTGACGAAAGTGTCATAGGGGATCAAGTGGTTCAAAGACTTCTCTATAGCCAGAAGGGTCGGGTGTATGAGAAACCGGAGGAGATTCCCTTTATTGCTAAGCAGACCCGCCTTGTCTTGGAGAACTGCGGGCGTTTCGATGCGGAGTCTTTGGAGGAGTATGTGGCTAGTGGCGGACTGCAGGCTTTGGAAAAGGCTCTCTATGAGATGACCCCGGAGGAGATCATTGAGACGGTAGACCAATCCGGACTGCGTGGCCGTGGGGGCGGCGGCTTTCCGGCAGGCAGGAAGTGGAAGCAGGTAGCTCGTCAAAAGGAGAAACAGAGATATCTGGTCTGCAACGGAGATGAGGGAGATCCGGGAGCCTTCATGGATGGTTCTGTCATGGAGGGGGATCCCTATCGGCTGATTGAGGGTATGATGCTGGCTGCCTATGCCGTGAAGGCGGAGAATGGGTATATTTACGTGAGAGCCGAGTACCCCATGTCGGTCAAGCGTCTCCGTCATGCTATCGCAGAATTGGAAAAGGCCGGACTTCTGGGGGATCATATCCTTGGAACGGACTTTTGCTTCCATATGCATATTAATCGGGGCGCAGGCGCCTTCGTCTGTGGAGAGGGTTCCGCCCTTACCGCCTCCATTGAGGGCAATCGAGGTATGCCCCGGGTAAAGCCTCCTCGTACGGTAGA
Organism: Coriobacteriaceae bacterium; assembly: GCA_963649395.1. Lineage (GTDB taxonomy): Bacteria > Bacillota > Clostridia > Lachnospirales > Lachnospiraceae > Scatomonas. Next base: position 3,220 of record CAVJHW010000025.1, read on the forward strand.
GAAGGGTCTGTGGGCGAAGCCTACGGTCTTGAATAATGTAGAGACCTTTGCCAATGTTCCCAAAATCCTGCTCCATGGCGCAGACTGGTATCGTTCCATCGGTACTGTAGGCAGTCCGGGAACTAAGACCTTCTCCCTGACCGGTGCGATTGAGAATACAGGTCTGATCGAGGTTCCCATGGGTACTACCCTGCGGGAAATTATTTTTGACATCGGCGGCGGTGTGAAGGATGGCAGCCAATTTAAGGCGGTTCAGATCGGAGGTCCCTCCGGCGGCTGTCTGACAGAAGAACATCTGGATGTACCCCTGGACTTTGACTCGGTGAAGAAATACGGGGCCATCGTGGGTTCCGGCGGTTTGGTTGTTATGGATGAGCATACCTGCATGGTGGAGGTTGCCCGTTTCTTCATGAGCTTCACCCAGCGGGAATCCTGCGGCAAATGTGTTCCCTGCCGGGAGGGCACCAAACGGATGCTGGAGATTCTGGAGAAGATTGTGGCCGGGAAGGGGCAGATGGAGGATCTGGATCGTCTGCAGGAATTGGCTGAGATGGTGAAGAGCATGGCTTTGTGTGGCCTGGGTAAGAGTGCCCCTCTTCCGGTTTTGTCTACCCTGAAGCTTTTCCGTCATGAATACGAAGAGCATATCAGGGACCATAAGTGTCGGGCCAAGGTCTGCGATGCCATGAAGCAATATAAGATTCATCCGGATCTTTGCCGTGGTTGTTCCAAGTGTGCCAAGAATTGTCCGGTTCAGGCAATTACGGGTGAGTTGAAGAAATGTTATCACATTGATCCCAATATTTGTATCCATTGCGGCGCTTGCAAAGAGAATTGTGCATTTGATGCGATCTATATTGAGGATTAAGGGAGGTGACATTATGGGAACAATGACAATTGACGGCAGAAAAGTAGAATTTACCGAAGAAAAGAATGTATTGTCAGTCATTCGCAAGGCCGGTATCAACATTCCCACTCTGTGTTACCATTCGGAGGTGTCTACCTTTGGCGCCTGTCGTCTGTGCACGGTGGAGGATGAGAAGGGACATACTTTTGCCTCCTGTTCGGAAGAACCCCGAGATGGCATGGTGGTCTATACCAATACCGGTAAATTGAAAAAGTATAGAAAATTAATCGTGGAGCTGCTCCTGGCAGCCCATTGCAGGGATTGTACCACCTGTGTCAAGAGCGGGGAGTGTGATCTGCAGCAGCTGGCCCACCGGCTGGGAATCCTGGATATCCGTTTCCAGAATACAAGAGAACACAAGGAGCTGGATGTCAGCTCACCGGCTATCATTCGGGATCCCAATAAGTGTATTCTGTGCGGGGACTGTGTCCGCGCTTGTGAAGAGCTGCAAGGGATTGGGGCTCTGGGCTTCGCCTTCCGGGGAACGGATGCCATGGTGATGCCAGCCTTTGATAAGAAGCTGTCCCAGACGGATTGTGTGGGATGCGGACAGTGCCGGGTATATTGCCCCACTGGCGCCATCAGTATCCATTCCAATATCGACCAGGTTTGGGATGCTTTGGCAGATCCGGAGGTTCGGGTCATCGCCCAGGTGGCACCGGCGGTTCGTGTCGCTATCGGGGATTCCTTTGGCCTTCCCAAGGGGAAGAGCGTCATGGGCAAAACGGTGAATGTCCTGCACCGCATGGGCTTTGATGAGGTCTATGACACTGCATTTTCTGCTGACCTAACGGTCATGGAGGAATCAGCGGAATTCCTGAATCGCTTGGAGTCTGGCAGAAAGCTGCCTATCCTGACCTCCTGCTGCCCGGCCTGGGTGAAGTTTGTATGTGATCATTATCCGGAATATAAGGAGAATCTGTCTACCTGCCGATCTCCCCAGGGGATGCTGTCAGCGATCACCAAGGAATGGTACAGGGATCCCAAGCGCTCCGGGGGTAAAAGGACGGTGATGGTTTCTATCATGCCCTGCACGGCTAAGAAAATGGAGGCAAAACGTCCCAACAGCTTTACCCGGGGAGAGCAGGATACAGATTATGTGATCACGACGACTGAGTTGATCCGAATGATCAAGAATTCCGGAATTGATTTTGCCTCCTTGGATCCGGAAGCTAGTGATGTACCCTTCGGTTTGGGGTCCGGCGGCGGCATTCTCTTTGGTGTGACAGGAGGAGTGACAGAGGCGGTTCTTCGACGTCTGATTCCAGAGCATAATAAGGCAGCCCTGGAGGCTATCGCCCAATGTGGGGTTCGCGGGGAGGACCAGATTAAGGAATTTACCATCCCCTACCAGGGTCAGGAGATCCGGGTCTGCGTATGCAGCGGACTGGCCAAGGCCAGAGAAGTGATGGAAAAAGTCAAAAGCGGACAAGCCCAGTATCATCTGATCGAGGTCATGGCTTGCCGCCGCGGCTGTGTTATGGGCGGAGGACAACCCCCCAGAGCCGGCATCCATACCCGGGAAGCCCGTATGGAGGGAATCTACCGGGCAGACAGCGTAGCTGTGATCAAGAAACCCGATGAAAATCCCATGATGCAGTCCCTATATGAGGGATTCCTGAAGGGAAAGACCCACGAGCTTTTACACAATAGCCGATATTAAAGGAATGAGATTCGAAAAGAGGTGACAGATGCGAGTCTGCCACCTCTTTTCCGGTCTAACCCTCTATGAAATCCTTGCACTTTTCCTCTATGGGATGACTTACATGGGTGACAGCTTGATCATGCTGTCGGGAAGTAGGTTAGAGAAGATATTGGAAAGGTTGACAGAGAACCATCTGTATTTTAACCTGATCGGAACGATTCTCTTTATGGTGGTATTTTACAGCATCAACAGCTTCGTGCATTTTGATTTTCTCAGCCATCTGGTTCCTGTGGCGGGGATTGCCGTGATACACAGTCTCTTCAATGTCGGATGCGCAATCCTACTCTTCCCCTTTGGAAATGGCCTGGTTAAGCTGGCTACCATTATTCCAGGGAAGATGCCCAAAGGGGGATCGAGATCTATGCCGATGAATTCGGAACCCGCTTCAATGTGGTTTCCCCGAGGCTTTTTTACTTTTGCCCTGGATCAGGGAAAAGGCGATGACACAGATGATGACGGAGACCAGGGAGCCTGTGGCCGTAGCCAGTCCCATGGGAAAGAGGCTGGTGGGAAAGAGCTTGGAGGTCAGGTAGACACCGGGAACCCGCACCAAGGCAATGGCTATGATGTTATGAAGGAAGGAGAGACCGGATTTCCCGCAGGCGCAGAAGTAGCCGCTGAAGCTGAAATGGATACCGGCAAAAATGCAATCCCAGATATAGCCCCGAAGGTACTGCCCACCCAGACGTACCACCTCTGCTCCGCTGGCATTTCCCTTATCTGTGAAAAGAGAAACCACAGGTTCAGCCGCAAATTGCATGAGAATGGATACCAGAATTCCGAAGGTTACGGCGATGGCAAGGGCATATCCCAGAGTTTGAACGGCTCGTTTGGGCTTCCCGGCTCCGATATTCTGTGCTCCCAAGGCAGAAACTGTGGAGAGCATGGAGGAGGGGACTAGGAAGAGAAAACTGATGATTTTTTCTACAATGCCTACTGCAGCTGCATCGTTTAGCCCTCTTTGGTTGGCAATGATGGTAATGAGGATGAAAGCTACCTGAATCAGACCATCCTGCAGGGCAATCGGAAGACCGATTCCCAAAATCCGCTTCGTTACAGGACCACAGGGTTTGAAATCACTTTTCTGCAGGGAGATGCTCCTGCGCTTCCGGATCACCAGGAGGGAGACAAGGACGCTGATGGCCTGGGAAAGTACCGTGCCCAGGGCAGCACCGGCTGGCCCGATATGCATAACCCCCATAAAGAGATAATCCAGCCCGATATTGGCAGCGCAGGCTACGGCAATGAAGTACATGGGACTTTTGCTGTCTCCCATTCCTCGGAAAATGGAGCTGATGATGTTGTAGGCTGTGATGAAGGGGATACCCAGGAAGCAGATGGTGAGATAGGATACGGTTCCCTCCACAGCCTCCGCCGGAGTGGACATGATGGAGACGATGGGTCTCACCAGAAGAAGGAGAAGAGCCATCAAGGCCACCGCCACCACCATAAACAGAGTTACGGTATTGCCTACATCCCGGGCAGCCCGCCGACGATCTCCGGCACCGATGGCCTGCCCGATGCTGACGGTGGTTCCCATGGCCAGTCCTACAATCATAACGGTCAGCATATGCATCACTTGAGAACCGATGGAGACGGCAGTGGTACTGGCAACCCCCTCGAACTGTCCGATGATAAAAAGATCGGCCATGCCATAGAGGGTCTGCAGGAAATAAGATAAGAGGTAAGGAAGAGAGAAGAGAAGGACATTCCTGCATACGCTGCCGGTGGTAAGATTTCTTTCCATGTTGTTTCAGCCTTTCCGTTTGGAATATTGGTTATAGTGTCAAAAGCCCCGCGAGAACCCTCATAGAGGGGGCAGATGCAAACACCCAGTATTTATTAAACGCTCCAATAGAGTGCAAGTCAAGGGGAATGTGTACTGAATTTCATACAAGAAAGAAACCACATTAGAGGCTGGAATAGTCATATTGCCTATGGTATAATGAGCAGGTAGAGTAGAGAAGGGTTGAGCACTGCCTCGGCAGCCCCAGGGACGAGCCGAAGAAGTTTGACAGCCTGATGTTCATAAAACCTAGAAAGGAGAATATTGGTGGACTATACCAAGTATGCAGCTAAGGGAGCTGACGAGCTGGAAGCTTTGCTTGCCGACAAAGATCATTTGTTCGTCATTTCCTGCAACAAGTGTTTCAAGGAAATTGAAACAGGTCATGAGCCGGAATGCAGTGAGCTGATAGCATTTGCTGCTGCCCGGGGCAAGACCGTGACAGGCAGCGCCATGGTTGATTTTCTGTGCAATAAGATCCAGTCTGAGAAGAAGTTACAAGATATGATTCCGGAAGATACTGAGAATATCATCGTTCTTTCCTGTGGCCTTGGAGTGCAGACGATCGCTGACGTGGCGGAGAAACCGGTATTTACGGCAGCGGATTCTCTGAATTATATTGGCCATCATGGCATGGCATTGACGCAAAAGACCTGCGGAGCCTGTGCCCAGTGTTATTTGAACCTGACCGGAGGTATCTGTCCCATTGTAGATTGCTCCAAGAGCCTGATTAATGGTCAGTGCGGCGGCGCCAAGAATGGGAAGTGCGAGATTGATCCCAAGAAGGATTGTGCCTGGGAGAATATTTATCGAAGATTGGAGAAGCAGGGGCGTCTGGAAGAGTTCCTGGCTCAGCCGGTGCAAGTGAGGGATTATTCCAAGGTCAATTTCAAGGTAATCCATGATTATGTGAAGTCGGTTCGGGAGAAGAGGCTGGATGGCTATTATGGGGGGATTCATCCTTCCGAGCGCAAGGAATATACAGAGCATATGCCTTTGCAGAAGTTCCCGGAGCCCGAGGTTGTGGTGATTCCGACTTCTATGCACGCTGGTGCGCCTGCCACCCCCCTTGTTCAGGTGGGAGATCAGGTTAAGGTGGGACAGAAGATTGCGGAGGCTCCCTCCTTTATCAGCGCCAATGTGCATTCCAGTGTCAGCGGTACCGTCATCGCCGTGGAACCTCGGGTGCATCCCAATAAGGGGCCGGGCGTTCTATCCATTGTGATTCGTTCGGATGGACAGAATACTCTGGATGAGGCTCTTCAACCCGCCAAGACGCTGGACAGTCTGACAAAGGAAGAGATTATCGACATTGTTCGGGATAAGGGCATCACCGGCATGGGTGGCGCAGGATTCCCCACCTATGTCAAGCTGCAGCCCAACAAACCCATTGATGCGGTCCTTCTGAACGGCTGCGAATGTGAGCCGATCCTGACGGCGGACCATCGGGTGCTGTTGGAGTATGCTGAGGATGTAATTTTCGGTCTTAGAGCTATTATGAAGGCCGTGGATGCTCCCAAGGGCATCATTGTCATTGAGGATAACAAACCGGATGCCCTGGAATTGATGCGAGCCAAAGTAGCAGGCTATGAGAATATTGAGGTTGCCAAGGTCAGAACCAAGTACCCCCAAGGGGCTGAGAAGATGCTCATCAAGAATGTGATGAAGCGTCAGGTGCCCAGCGGCGGTCTTCCGGCAGATGTAGGTGCCGTGGTCAGCAATGTCAGCAGCGCCAAGGCTATCTCTGATGCTATTCAAAAGGGGCTGCCTCCTGTGGAACGGGCAGTTTCCGTCACCGGAGAGCGGATCAAGAATCCCGGCAATTATATGGTGAAGATAGGTACCAATGTCCAGGATATCATTGATTATTGCGGTGGCCTTACCGGTGACAATGTTACGATTAAGATGGGTGGTCCTATGATGGGAGCTACCCTGACGGACACAAATGTTCCTATCATCAAGGGATCCAATGGCATTATTGCCATAGACACGGACGAGACCCAGGAAGTAGCCTGTATTCGATGCGGGCGCTGCATGGATGTCTGTCCCATGGAACTGGCTCCCCTTAATTTCGCAAAATATGTAGATGAGGGTAACCCCCAGGCACTCCTGGACAATCATATTAAGGACTGCTTCGAGTGTGGCTGTTGTCAATACATTTGTTCCTCCAAGATTCCTCTGGTCACCAAGATCAGAGCCGGCAAAAAAGCGATCATGGAGGTGAAGTAGTATGTTGATAACTCAGATCAAATCCAAGGAAGAGATCCTGTCTGTGGCACAGGGGAAGATATTCATCATCCATTGTCACGGATGCAAGGAGGTTGAATTTCCGGAGGCCGAGGCTGAACAGCTGCAGAAGGAATTGTCTGCAGAGGGAAGGGTCACCGGAAGCATGACCACAGATTATATCTGTAATCCGGACAATATGAAGCTGCGCCTTCGAGGTCATTTGGCAGAGATCGAGGAGGCCGACCTGGTGCTGGTATTTTCCTGTGGGGTGGGAGTACAAACCATCGCTGATTTTCTGGAGGACAAGAAGGTATGTGCAGGCTGTGATACCCTGCCCTTGCCGGGCTTCCAGGGAGTTACCCCCCTGGAGCATGATTGCCAGCAGTGCGGCCAGTGCTATCTGAATCTGACAGGAGGCATCTGCCCCATCACCGCCTGCTCCAAGAGCCTGATCAATGGCCCTTGCGGCGGCACTAAAAATGGCAAATGCGAGGTGGATCCGGAGATGGACTGCGGATGGGAGAGAATCTACCGTCGTCTGGAACAATTGGGACACCTGGATCTTCTCAAATGCCCGGTACAGCTGCGGAATTACTCGACGGATGATGTAACTAAGGAATGCAAGGAGTCGTAAGACAGGTAGGAGCGATAGAAGATGAGAATAACAGACTTATTTCAACAGGGTGAATTCGTGATTTCAGCTGAAGTCGGGCCCCCCAAGGGAATTCATATCGAACAGATGGTAGAGGAAGCCAAGGAATATCTGTCCCGGGTTCATGCGGTCAATGTTACAGATAACCAGTCCTCCGTAATGCGGCTGGGATCTCTGGCCACTTGTAAGGTTTTGCAGGATGCGGGGCTGAATGCTATCTTCCAGCTGACCTGCCGAGACAGGAACCGGATTGCCCTGCAGTCGGATCTTTTAAGTGCTGCCATGCTGGGCATTGAAAATGTGCTGGCTCTGACCGGTGACCATACAAAACTGGGAGATCATCCCCAGGCAAAACCGGTCTTTGATCTGGATTCTGTTTCCTTGCTGCATACCATGAGCCTGCTGGAAGGGGGCAAGGATCTGGGGGGTAATGATCTGGTGGGAGAGCCGCCTAAGTTTGCCAAGGGGGCCGTGGTATCCCCCTGCAGTGATTCGGTAGACGCCCAGCTGGCCAAGATGGAACGCAAGGTGATGGCCGGTGCGGAGTTCTTCCAGACCCAGGCCGTATTCGAGCCGGAGCTTTTTATCAAGTTCATGGAGAAGGCAAAGCAGTTCGGCAAGCCGGTACAGGTGGGCATCATTATTCCCAAGAATGTAGGAATGTGTAAGTTCATGAACAATAATGTAGCCGGTATCCATGTGCCGGATCAGATGCTGGAGGAGCTGCGGGCAGATAAGGAGAAGACCAAGGCCGGAATCACCGGCGTTGAGATCGCCGCCCGAATCATCCGGGAATGTAAACCCTATTGCCAGGGCGTGCATATCATGTCCCTGGGCTGGGAGTCCAAGATCCCCGGCCTTTTGGAGCTGGCAGGTATCTGACTAAGGTTGGGATAAGCGGGCCTTTTGGTATCCTCATTGGATTTTGTTACGAATAAGAGTCCCCTGCTGCAGGTTTTGGCCTGTGGCAGGGGACTTTTGGCGCGTTCATTTCTCGTCCGAGTCTTAAACTTTCTGGCTCGGCCTTCATTTCCTATCTAAGTCTAAAAATGCAGCGAATCCGCGGAAGAGGGGCGGAAATTCGAAATATTTGTCCAGCAGGCGGGAGAAGAATCCGATGATGCTTCCGTTGATGAGAGCCATAACAAGGGTTCCCCAGCCAATCCCCACAAACCCTCCGAAGAAGCAGAAGGTCAGGAGAAAGCTTACGGTCAGACAGGTCAGGTCAAAGCAGGTTTTGAAGCGGGAAACCCGGATTTGATAGCGGTGAGTAACTGCTTTGACAAAAAAGTCATAGACCTGGGGATAAAAATAGGTTTTAAAGAAAAGGGCTATAGAGAAGGAGGTCAGGAGTACTCCCAGGACGAACAGGCAAATCCGAAGCCCTAGGGCCATACTGCCGGGTGGGGTCACGGAGGAGTCGAAGCAGGGAAGCCTCCGCCACAGATCCAGCACAAAGCCATAAAAGAGGCAGGTCACAAAGGACATCAGGTAGGCAAAGCGGAACCTGCGCAGAACAAGGCATAATAGGACAAATAGGCAGGCCTGTACGATATATTCCGCCTGGCCAAAGGTGATGACTCCCAGCTTCAGGCTCAGCAGATAGGCCGGAGCCACAATCATAGAGACCCCGAAGCCTGTTGTAGTCAATATAGCTACTGCCAGGGAGAGGAGGGCGACAGCCACAAAGTAGATGGCTTCCCCGGGAAGCTTGATTTTTGAGTTCTTCATTTTTGCATTCTTCATTTTTGAAATTCAGCCTTTCTTCCAGTCATGTCAGCAGTTAGTATAACTTGTGGGGAAGTATTTTTCAAGTGTCACCCTAGGTTTGGGCCTTCTGACACGCAAACCAGACTTACGAAACTACGAGGAACGGAATAGGATTGACCCATGACAAATGCAATGGTACAATGGCGGTGGACAATCTGACACGCCCCCCAAAAAACCAATGTTAAGAAAGGAAGGAGCTTTTCAATGGCGGAATATCAATTTCTCCTTCTTCTTCGCAGCTTTATCCAGGATGAGCCCCCGAAGGAAGCGGCTTCGTGGGAGGTCTCTGCCCTGCTGCAGTGCGCAGCCCGGCAGAATCTTTTGCCTATTTTGGCTTATCAGAATAAGCGATGGAAATTGTTCCGTGATCAGGAGGCCAACCGATATCTGGACAACCTTCTGCACAGAACCGTTGCGGAAAATGTGAATCGTTATATAGAATTTCAGAAGCTGTCAGAGAATTTCACGGCTCACGGTATTGCCCACATGCCGGTGAAGGGTTATTATCTCCAGCACCTTTATCCCAGCCCAGAGCTGAGAACCTTCGGGGATATTGATCTTTTGATTCGCCCGGGGGATCGCAAGAGAAGCCACGGGCTTTTGCAGTCCTTGGACTATCAGGTCAGGAATGATTGGGAGCCCACCTACTCTTATGTGAGAGGGGTGGAATATTATGAGGTTCATACCAATCTGATGGATGGAAATCTGGATGACCGGGCAGATCTGCAGACCTATTTTGACAGTGCCTGGCGGCACGCTCGTCCGGAGGAGGGCTTACGATATGAGCCTAATCTGGATTTTCATCTGATTTATATTCTTTGCCACCTGGCCAAGCATCTCTACGGTGGTGGTGCGGGAATCCGCATGTATCTGGACATTGCTCTTTTTATCCAAAAATACCGGCAGGAGTTGGACTGGAAGCTGGTGACGGGGGAGATGCAGGAGTTGAGACTGACTGGCTTTTTCTATACAGTGCTGCATGCCTGTCAGAGCTGGCTGGGGGTGGAAACAGATTCGATCCTTACGGAAGTCGAGGGTGGCTGTGTTTCTTTGGAAGGCGACAGAGAGGTCTTGGAACGTCTCCTGGCCTATACTCTGGATGCGGATCTGTTTGGCCATCTGCGGGATCATTCCGTGATCCAGCTGCGCAATGTCGGCGGCAGGGAGGCATCGAAGGGTAAGGTGCTTCGGAAAATGATTTTTCCCTCCGTGGAGGAGATTCAGCGTCGTTATACCTTCCTTCAGCGCCAGCCTTGGCTTCTTCCCATGGCCTGGCTTGTGCGCCTCCTGGTCAACAGCGGGCAGATACCCGCTCGTCTGCGAGAGATGAAGCAGGTGGGAATGACGGAAGCGGAGACAGTGGAGGAATATGACGCATTTATGAGAAAAATTGGTTTATAAATATGGTTCAGGAAGGAAGCGTACAAATAAATGACATTAGAGGAGACAATAGAGAGGATTGCACCCTTAGATCAGGAGGCTATGGAGGCATCCCGCAGGCATTGGGATTCTATCGCAAAGCCCTTGCATAGCCTGGGTAAGCTGGAGGATGCGGTCGTACAGATGGCAGGGATTCAGAAGACCGCCCGGGTAGATATTTCCAGGAAGGCCCTGATCGTGCTTTGCGCAGACAATGGCGTGGTAGAGGAGGGGGTGACCCAGACCGGTCAGGAGGTGACAGCTCAGGTGGCAGAGAATTTCCTGCAGGAGAAGGCCTCGGCGGGGATCCTCTGCCGCAAAGCGGGAGCGGATATTTTCCCTGTTGATATGGGGATTTATCGAGATACCAATCTTCGCAATTGTAAGATTGCCTATGGAACGAAGAACATGGTCAAGGAAGCTGCCATGACCCGGGAACAGGCGGTAGAGGCTTTGGAGACGGGGATTATGCTAGCCTTGGAGAAAAAGCAGGAGGGGTATCAGATTCTGGCTACCGGCGAGATGGGGATTGGCAACACCACAACCAGCAGTGCCATCGCTTCCGTGCTTCTGAATCGTCCGGTGGAGGAGATGACAGGACGGGGAGCAGGTCTGAGCAGGGAAGGGCTGGATCGAAAGATCAGCGCCATTCGCAAGGCCCTTGCCTTGCATGAGCCCAATCCGGAGGATCCCCTGGATGTATTGGCCAAGGTGGGCGGCTTTGATATTGCCGGAATGGCGGGAGTTTTCCTAGGCGGGGCTGCTGCGGGACTGCCGGTGGTGATGGATGGCTTCATTTCCGGGGTAGCAGCTTTGGTGGCTATCCGACTCTGTCCCCGGGCAGCAGATTATATCCTGGCTTCCCACGTATCCAAGGAGCCCGCCGCAAGACTTATTCTGCAGGCTTTGGGTAAGGAGGCCTTTCTTACCTGCGATATGTGTCTGGGGGAGGGAACCGGGGCGGTGATGCTGTTCCCGATTTTAGACATGGGTCTGGAAGTCTATCATAAGATGGCGACCTTTGAGGAAAATGATATCGAAACCTATGTTCCCCTGCAGTGAAAATAGATGGCCCAGGAGGATAGCCTGGCGTCTTTTAGAGAATGGAACCGGGAAAGGGAGGGAGTCGGAAGGGATGATACATGTGATTACAGGCGGATCCGGAAGTGGCAAATCCAAGTATGCGGAGGAGCAGATCCTGGAGCTGGGAGAGAACAGGCGGATATACGTGGCAACCATGCAGCCCTACGATGAGGAAAGCTATCGTCGGATTGACCGGCATCGACGGATGCGGGCGGAGAAGAAGTTTGAGACCCTGGAGTGTTATACGGGACTTTCCCGGCTGGAGGTGCCAAAGGGCTGTAATATTCTTCTGGAATGCATGTCCAATCTTGTGGCAAATGAGATGTTTCAGCCGGGAGCCGCGGGTCTTCATACCATGAATGCGGTTCTGGACGGGGTGGTACATCTGCGGGAGCGGGCAGCTAACCTGGTCATCGTTACCAATGAAATATTCTCAGATGGAGCTTCCTACAGCGATCAGACTCGCATCTATCAGCAATATCTGGGAGCCATCAATCAGCAGATTGCCCATATGGCGGATCGAGTAACGGAGGTGGTCTTTGGGATTCCCATTCCCATTAAGGGCGGAGTGCAGGAGGACTTGGCATGAAGAGTCTGTGGAACAGTTTGATCGTGGCCTTTTCCATGTATTCCAAGATCCCCATGCCCAGGGCAGACTGGACCAAGGATAATATGAAGTATTCCATGTGTTTTTTTCCCTGGGTGGGATTGGTTATTGGAGCCTTGGAATATGGCTGGTTTACTTTGGCTGTCTGGCTGGGGCTGGGGAAGCTCCTGCGGACAGCGGTCCTGGTGATTCTGCCGGTTCTGGTTACCGGAGGCATTCATCTGGATGGCCTTTTGGATACCTCGGATGCCATGAGCTCCTGGAGGGAGAGAGAGAGGAGACTGGAGATCCTCAAGGATTCCCATGCGGGCGCCTTTGCGGTGATTATAGGGATCTGTTATTTCGTCCTTTGCTTTGGGGCTGCAGGAGAGGTGACCCAGGAGACCCTTCCGGTTCTATGTCTGGGCTTTGGCCTGTCTCGTACCTTTTCTGCCCTTTCGGTGGAGAATTTTCCTAACGCCAACCCCAAGGGGACGGCGGCGACCTTTGGCAGTAATTCCTTGAAGGGCAGAGTCAACGCTACCATGGCGGTTTATCTGGCAATTTTCTGTGCAGTGGGTGTCTTATTGCATCCCTTGCAGGGAATTCTTCTGATGGCAGCGGCAGCGCTGACCTTTGCTTACTATCATCACATGGCATTGAAATATTTCGGCGGAATCACCGGGGACCTGGCAGGCTTCTATGTCAGCCTGGCAGAGCTGATGATGCTGCTAACAGTCACTGTTGGAAATCGAGTTGCGGGGATAATCGGATGAAACTTGTAATAGGCGGAGCATTTCAGGGAAAGTATTATTATGCGAGGAAAACCTTTGATATTCAGGAGGGCTGGGTGGACGGAAGCACCTGCGGCTGGGACAACATCTTCCAGGCCAGGGGAATCCGGCATTTTCACGACTATATCCGGCGCAGGCTGGAGGCAGACATGGATCTGGAGAGTCTGCCCCAGGAACTGCTGGAGCGGAATCCCCAGGTTTGCATTCTCACCAATGAGGTGGGATATGGGGTTGTGCCGGTGGAAGCCTTTGATCGCAAGTATCGGGAGATGGTTGGCAGAGTCTGTGAGCAGCTGGCTGCCCGCTCCCAGGAGGTGCATCGGGTGGTTTGCGGAATAGGGATGGTGATTAAGCATGCTTAAGATGGTGATGATCCGCCATGGAAAGACCTACGGCAATAGTCGGGGAAGGTATATCGGCAGAACGGATGAGCCCCTGCTGCCGGAGGAGGAGAAGTCTCTCAGCCGGTATGCCTTCGGTTCCATGGATCAGGTATTTGCCAGTCCCCTGAAACGGTGTATACAGACAGCAGGGATTTTATTTCCCGGTCAGGAGCCCCTATTGATTCCGGAATTGGCAGAGTGCGATTTCGGAGAATTTGAGAATAAGAATTACCAGGAGCTCAGCGACAATCCGGATTATCAAAAGTGGATTGACAGCGGCGGAACCGTAGGCTTTCCGGGAGGAGAGAATATGAGAGAGTTTCAGCAGCGCTGTCTGGCGGGGATGGAGCGAGTGACTGCTCTTGCCTGTGAGAATCAATGGGAGGAGATTGCTATGGTGGTGCATGGGGGCACCATTATGAGCATTTTGGGAGCCTACGGTTTTCCCAGACAGGATTATTTCGACTGGCATGTGAACAATGGAGAGGGCTATCGCCTGCGGTTCTCGCCGGAAGCTTTTCTCCGAGGCAGCCGTCAGCTGGTGGTGGATGGCCGAATCGTGAGAAGCCAAGACTGAATGCCAGAGTTCAAAGACGAAGCGGAAAGACAGAACGGAAAGGCTGAGCGCCAACCGTTATGAGCTTGTGTATCAAAGCCAAAGGGAAGGGACATGAGGGCATGTGGGGAGAATGCCATGCGCACATCTTTATGAATGGAAGAGATTACCGGCAGGCAGTGGAGGAGCACAGGCAGACGCCTCATGAGGCAGGCATTCGTCGGGTATTGGAGACCTACCAAAGAGCTGGCGTGACCTTTATCCGAGATGGGGGTGACCATTTCGGGGTGTCCCGACGGGCCAGGGATATAGCGGAAGAATATGGCATTGGCTTGCTGACTCCTGTCTTTGCCATCCACAAGGAAGGACATTACGGAAAGGTGGTAGGACGCTCCTTTGAGACTATGAGGGAGTATACTTCTCTGGTCAAGCAGGTGGCGGAGGCAGGAGGGAATTTCATCAAGATCATGACCTCCGGCATTATGGATTTCGAGACAGACCACACCCTGACCGGTCAGGCCCTGGAAGCCTGGGAGGTTCGTGAGATGGTTCATATCGCCCATGAGGAGGGCTTTCACGTTATGAGCCATACCAACGGCGCCAGGGCTGTGGAAGTGGCTGTGGAGGCGGGAGTGGATTCTCTGGAACATGGATATTTTCAGGACGCCATGAGCCTGGATTGCCTGGCTCACAGCTCTACGGTATGGGTGCCGACACTGGTAACTGTTCGAAATCTGGTGGGAAAAGGACGTTTTCCCGATGAGGTTTTACGCTCCATCTGTCTGCAGCAGAAGAGGAATATTCGAAAGCATGCCGAAGCCGGAGGTGTGCTGGCTCTGGGCAGCGACGCAGGAGCCTATGGGGTCCTGCATGGGCAAGGAATCGGGGAGGAATATCAGGCATTTCAGGATATTTTCCTGGAGGACAGGGAGAGAGACCGCATTGACGGCCGGGCCTATGGAGAGAAAGCAGAGGAAACAAAGGAAGGGACAAAACCCTGGTCAAGATCTGCCCTTGATGCTATGCTGAAAGCAGGCGAGGCCAGAATCCGGGCCTTCTTCCCATAGATGTCGAAGGGTGCGAGGCCGGAATCCGGGACTTCCTGCAGTCGATAAAGAGGAAGGGCCTGAATCCGAATTTTCCTCTGGTTCTTAATGGGAGAAGGCGGTGAGAAAGGAAGGAAAGATTCATGATGGAGCACATACTTCCGGCGATGACGCTGGGCTTTCTGCTGGATCTGCTTCTGGGGGATCCGGAGTGGCTCTACCATCCGGTGCGGATGATTGGGAAATTGATTACATTTTTCGAAGGAATCCTGCGGGGGATTTTTCCAAAGGGAAGAAGGGGCGAGAGAATTGCCGGCTTTTTTTTGGTGATCCTGGTTACAGGAATCAGTACGATCCTTTCCTTTTTGATTCTTCGTTGGCTCTATGGCATTCATGTCTGGTGTGGCTTTGCTCTGGAAAGCTTTTGGTGCTACCAGCTGCTGGCCCTTAAGAGCTTGCGGGTGGAGAGCATGCGGGTCTATGGACAGGTGAAGAAGGGGGATCTTCCCAAGGCACGTTATGCAGTATCCCGAATTGTGGGAAGAGATACCCAATGTCTGGATTTCTGCGGGGTCACGAAGGCGGCGGTGGAAACTGTGGCCGAGAATACCTCGGATGGGGTGGTGGCACCCTTATTATTTCTGATGCTGGGAGGCGCTCCGGGAGGATTTTTCTACAAATCCATCAATACTATGGATTCCATGGTAGGCTATCGTAACGATCGCTATCAATATTTCGGTACCTTTGCGGCAAGGCTGGATGATGTGGTGAATTTTCTGCCAGCCAGGATCGCTGGCTTGCTGATGGTGGCAGCCAGTTATTTGCTGGGCTTTGACGGCAGGAATGCCTGGACGGTCTACAGGAGAGACCGTAAGAAGCATGCCAGCCCCAATTCGGCTCATACGGAGGCTGCTATGGCCGGAGCCCTGGATATCCAGCTGGCGGGGGACGCCCAATATTTTGGGAAAATCCACAGGAAACCTACCCTGGGAGATCCCCTCCGTCCCGTAGAGGCGGAGGATGTGCCAAGAGCCAATCGACTGATGTATGGGACCGCCCTTCTGGCCCTGTTGGCGGCTGCTGCCCTGCGGGCAAGTCTTATATGGGTTCTTTGGTATCTATGAGAAGGGGAAGAATTGGAAAGAGCAGGCGAAAGGACAGGAGAAAGGGCAAAAATGAGAAAGGAACAGGTTCATGGCGGTGATGTCTACCGGCACAGAGATGTACTGGATTATTCTTCGAATATGAATCCCTTGGGCACCCCCGGGTCGGTGATAGAGGCGGCAGCGGAGAGCCTGCGCTTTATCTGCAACTACCCGGATGTAAGATGTGAGGCATTGGTTCGAGCCCTATCCGATTATGAGGGAGTGCCTCAGGATTGGATCATCTGCGGCAATGGTGCAGCCGAGCTGATTTTCCTGCTGGCGGCTGCCTTGAAGCCTAGCAGAGCCCTGGTCCTGGCTCCCACCTTCGCAGAATATCAGCAAGCATTGGATACCCAGGATTGCAAGATTGATTATTATGATCTGACAGAGGAGGGGGGGTTCCTTCCGGCGGAGGACCTCCTGGAGCGTGTGGATTCTTCTCTGAAACTTATGATTCTGTGCAATCCCAACAATCCCACCGGTCTTCTTATGGATCCGGAACTTCTGGAGCGGGTGGTGGAAAGGTGCAATAAGACAGGAACCTTTCTTCTGGTGGATGAGTGCTTCCAGGATTTTCTGGATGAGGAGAAATATTCCTCCATGAAGCATAGGCTGGGCCAATGCAGGAATCTTTTCCTGCTGAAGGCCTTTACCAAGCGTTATGCCATGGCAGGCTTACGCTTGGGGTATGGTCTGTGCGGCAACAAAGAACTCCTGCAGAAGATGCAGGCCTGCGTTCAGCCCTGGAATGTGTCACTGCCGGCTCAGGCAGGAGGACTGGCTGCTTTGAAGGAGGAGGAATATGTCCAACGTGCCAGGAAGCTAGTTCAAAAGGAAAGGGAATTTCTGAAGCGGGAGCTGCGAGATCTGGGATTTCAGGTTTATGATTCTCAAGCTAATTATATCTTCTTCCGGGGGCCCAAGGGGCTGGCAGACCAGGCTCTTGGAAAACGGGTTTTAATTCGAGATTGCAGCAATTACAGGGGCTTATCTGAGGGCTATTATCGGGTAGCAGTGCGTACCCATGCTGAGAATATACGCCTTTTGGAGGCCCTGGCAGGGGAAAGGGAGAATCCTATAGTTTCGGCAGGCCAGGAGAAAATCTATCAAATACTTGACCAGGGAGGTCTTCAAACGTGAGGATAGGAATGTTGGGCATGGACCATAATCAGGCTCCGGTAGATGTGAGAGCTGTCTTTGCCTTTACCAGGAAGGGTGCGGTTGCCTTTATGGAACAGCTGAAGAAGGAGGCAGGGGTGAAGGGCTGCCTGATTCTCTCCACTTGTAACCGCATGGAGCTATGGGTCAGCCTGTCCTCCGACTGGGAAGGCTCGCTTCTGGAGGAGCTCTGTCGGCACAAGGGGGTGGACCCTGCAGAATACCAATCCTATTTCCGAACTCGTTGGGATCAGGAGGCGGTGGACCATCTCTTCCACCTGACCTGTGGCCTTCGCTCCCTGATCCTGGCAGAGGATCAGATTCTCTCCCAGGTGCGGGATGCCCATAGGATGGCCCGAACATGTTATTGTACCGACAGTGTCTTGGAGGTTTTATTTCGCAAGGCGGTGACGGCGGCCAAGCGGGTGAAGACTAAGGTGGTTTTTAACCACGCCAGTGAGACGGCGGTGGATCGGGCGGTAGCCCTGCTGGAGCAGGAAGGATGGTCCCTGGAGGGAAAGACCTGCATGGTAATCGGCAACGGGGAAATGGGCAGGCTGGCAGCTCAAACCCTGGCTGGCAAGGGGGCTGATGTAACGGTGACAGTTCGTCAATACAAAAGCGGTCAGGTACAGATCCCCAGAGGATGCAAACGAATGGATTATGGAAAACGTATGGAGCTTTTCCCAGCCTGTGACCTGGTGGTCAGTGCCACCACCAGTCCTAATTGCCCCCTGCGGATGGAATTGCTGGAAGGCCTTACCTTGACCCATCCCATGATACTCATTGATTTGGCTGTTCCCCGGGATATCGAACCGGCCTTGGGGGACCTTCCCCAGATCCGCCTTTATGATATCGATGATTTTAAAAGTAATGGGAAGGAAGAAAATGCGGCAGCCTATCGGCAGGCAGAGGACATTTTGCAGGAGGAAATAAAGGAATTCTACGACTGGCTGGAGGGACGGGAGTTGATTCCCCACATTCAGCAGATTCAGCAGGACGCGGTGATCGATCTGAACCTGCGCCTGCAGAAAGTGATTCACAAGCTTCCCATGGAAGCCTCTGATCAGGAAAAGCTTATGGCTAATATTGACACTGCGGTGGGAAAAGTGGTAGGGAAAATGCTCTTTGGCCTGCGGGATTGTCTGGAAAAAGATTCTTTTCTGGAATGTGTGGATGGATTGGAGAGACTGTATGGGGAAAAATAAGCTTTTCTTCCCTCTTTTTGTAGACCTGTCTTCCAGAAAGATCCTGGTGGTGGGAGGTGGGACCATCGCTGCCCGCCGGATAGAGAGTCTCCTGGACTTCACGGAAGATATCTGTCTCCTGTCGCCAGAGGCGCATCCGGACCTTCAAAGGTTGGCTGCGCAGGGGAGGATTCGTTGGATCCGGCAGGCTTATCAAGCCCCCGGTACCAACGGGACCCAGGGGCAGGTCCATGGCCAGGAAGACAGTCAGAATCTAGTCCGGAAGGCGGATTTGGTTCTGGCCTGTACCGATTGCCCAAAAACCAATGAAGACATCTATCGAAGCTGTAAGCAGGCGGGGATTCCGGTGAATGTCTGCAGTGATCGGAATAAGTGTGATTTTTATTTCCCGGGAATCGCAAGGAAGAATCATCTTCTGGTGGGCATCACAGCCGGTGGTCAATCTCATCAGGAAGCCAGAAGGCTGCGGGAAAGGATCCAGGAAGTTCTGGATACGGGGGATTTCTGAAGGGAGATATCTGGGATGGATAGAAAACGATTCGTCATCGGCAGTCGGGAAAGTGCCTTGGCCCTAGTTCAGAGCCGCATGGTGTTGGATTATATCAGGGCTCATTGGCCAGAAAGAGAGGCAGAGCTTCTGACCATGAAGACCACAGGAGATCGGATCCTGGATCGCCGTTTGGATCAGATCGGGGGCAAAGGGCTCTTTGTGAAGGAACTGGACAAGGCCCTGCGGGAGGGCCGCAGTGACTTATCGGTTCACAGCATGAAGGATCTTCCGGCTGAGATTGCCCCGGATCTGCCCCTGGTGGGCTGCTCGAAACGGGAGGATCCCAGGGATGTGCTGGTGTTGCCTCCTGGGCGTCGAGAGCCGGACTTTTCTCTGCCTATCGGCACCTCCTCCTCCCGGCGGATTCTCCAGTTGAGTCAGATCTATCCTCAGGCGACCTTTGAAAGCGTCAGGGGGAACCTTCAGACCCGGCTGGGCAAGCTAGAGGAAGGCCAATACGGTGCCCTGGTGCTGGCCGCTGCAGGACTTAAGCGCCTGGGATATCAGAATCGCATCCGTCGATATTTTTCTGTCGAGGAGGTCATTCCCGCTGCCGGTCAGGGAATTTTGGCTCTCCAGGGCAGGGAGGGAGAGGATTATTCCTTTTTGCAGGGCTTTTGTTGTGCAAAGGCCCTGGCGGCAGCTCGGGCTGAGCGATCCTTTGTCAGAGCCCTGGAGGGGGGCTGCTCCTCCCCCATAGCCGCCTATGCCTGGGTCACAGAAGAGGGAAGGCTGGAGCTGATCGGTCTCTATTATGATGAAAAAAGGCAAATCAGTCGAAGGGGTAGAAGTTCTGGCCCTGTGGAGGAGGCGGAGGCCTTGGGGCTTCATCTGGCAGCCAGGCTGCGGGCAGAAGCTGCGGAGACAGTGGGAGAAGAAAGCGGCCTCGGAGACAGTGGAAGAAGAGAGAGCAACAGCTAGCCAGGAAACAGAGAGAGAAGAGAGAGCGACAGAGGTTCGGGTACAGTGGGAAAAAGGTGAGAATATGAAGATAGGAAAGGTCTGGCTGGTAGGAGCGGGTCCGGGAGATGTGGGCTTGCTGACCCTGAAGGGCCTGCAGGTTCTGCAGGAAGCAGAGGTGGTGGTATATGACAGCCTGGTGGGAGACAGCGTGCTGGCCTTGATTCCAGATGGGGCAGAAGCCATTTTGGCCGGTAAGAGAGCCGGTCATCACCACCTATCCCAGGAGGAGATTAACCAAATGCTGGTGAGGAAGGCGCAGGCAGGACATCAAGTGGTGCGCCTCAAGGGAGGGGATCCCTTCCTCTTTGGAAGGGGCGGGGAGGAGCTGGAGCTCCTTGCAGCCCAGGGAATTCCCTATGAGGTGGTTCCGGGTGTGCCATCCGCCCTTGCTGTTCCGGCCTACCAGGGCATTCCCGTGACCCACAGGAATTTGGCCTCGTCAGTGCATATTATTACCGGACACAGGCGGGAAGGAGAGGAAAACCGGATCAATTATAAGGCCCTAGTGGAGACCCGGGGGACCCTGGTTTTCCTGATGGGAACTGCCAGCCTTGCAGAGATTTGCGCAGGCCTTTTGGAGGCTGGAATTGACGCAAAGCTGCC
Organism: Coriobacteriaceae bacterium; assembly: GCA_963649395.1. Lineage (GTDB taxonomy): Bacteria > Bacillota > Clostridia > Lachnospirales > Lachnospiraceae > Scatomonas. The sequence goes on from CAVJHW010000025.1 coordinate 23,763, forward strand.
GGCCGCCCTTCTGCAAAGGGGTACCACTGCAGGTCAGAAATGCATCCTGGCTACGGTTTCCAGCCTGCCCGGGGAGATAAGAAAACAGGGGGCTCAAACTCCTGCTATTCTCATAGTAGGTAAGGTCTGTGCCCTGGCAGATTCCCTTGGCTGGTATGAAAAGCTGCCTTTGGCAGGGTATCGAGTCTTGGTGACTCGTCCCAGGGAGCTGAGCTTCTCATTGACGGAAGGGCTGAGAAGGCAGGGAGCGGAGGTGCTGGAGCTGCCGGCCATTGAGGTGGTGCCCCTTCCGGATCCTGCAAGGCTGCGGCAGGCCTGCGGTCATCTGAGGGATTACCGTTGGCTGGTATTTACCAGTCCCACGGGTGTTCGGCTTTTCTTTGATCAGCTGCGCACATTTTCGGTGGATTTGCGGCAATTAGCGTCTTGTAAAATAGCTGCTTTGGGGGAGGGAACGCAAAAAGCCTTGCAGGAACGGGGATTTTTCCCGGATCTTGTGCCTTCGGTCTATGAGGGAGCTTGTCTGGGAAAAGCCTTGGCAGCTGTCTGTCATCCATCCGATCGAATCCTTTTACCCAGAGCAGAGGCAGGAAACCAGGAGATTTTAAATGAATTGGCGGGATTTCAGGTGGAGGATGTGCCAGTCTACCGCACGGTCTTTCACCGCAAGGATTGCGTGGAGGAAAGAAAGCTTTTCGAGGAAGGCCAGGTGGATTGTGTTATATTTACCAGTGCTTCTACGGTTCGAGGCTTTGTGGAGGCCACCCAGGGTCTGGACTATAGCAGGCTAACCGCTGCCTGTATCGGGCGGCAGACCCAAGCCTGTGCCGCCTCCTATGGAATGCAAACCCATGTGGCGTCCCAAGCTACCGTAGACAGTCTCTTAGGTCTGGTGACAGAGCTGGGTCAGAATCAGCTGAAAAATAAGAGATTACGAAAGTGATTCCTACGGAACAGTCCGTGAAATAAGGCACGCAGATAAGGAGAATGGAACAATGGAGATGCTCTGCAGGCCGCGCCGTCTGCGCGGAGGAGAGACCTTAAGAAGGATGGTCAGGGAGACGAGGATGGCCCCGTCTTCCCTTATTTATCCCCTTTTTGTAAAGGAAGGGTTAAAGGGAAAAGAGGAGATTCCCTCTATGCCCGGTCAATATCGTTATGGCTTAGAGGTATTGCCGAAGAAGCTGGAGGAGTTGGCCGGGGCAGGAGTCGGAAGCGTCATGCTGTTTGGCATACCCTCCAGAAAGGATCCGGTGGGTTCCGGTGCTTATGCAGAAGATGGGATCGTTCAAAAGGCTTTGGCCAAAGCCAAGGCGGAGGTGCCGGAGCTTTATTATATTACGGATGTCTGCATGTGTGAATATACCTCTCACGGACATTGCGGGGTTTTGGGCGGCCATGACGTGGATAATGATGAGACCCTGAAGCTGCTGGCTCAGACTGCCCTGTCTCATGCGCAGGCAGGGGCAGCCATGGTGGCTCCCTCTGATATGATGGATGGAAGAATTGCCGCCATTAGAGCAGTTTTGGATGAGCATGCCTATACAAATACTCCTATCATGTCCTATGCGGTAAAATATGCGTCCGCCTTTTATGGCCCGTTCCGTGAT
>CAVJHW010000026.1:0-24966 GCA_963649395.1 Coriobacteriaceae bacterium
CACGGAACCGGCCAGAATGAGGATGTTGAGTGTTAAAAAACACAGGAAGTTGAGATAGTAGTTTCTAACTTGACAGTGGTGGTCAAATAAGGTTATAATATGACTACCATGAATAAGGAGGAATGTGATATGACGGGTGCAATTTCAATTAGACCATCTAAGGATTTAAGAACTAATTATGCGCAGATATCCGCATTGGCGAAAAATAATCCAGTAGCCATTACCGTGAATGGCAGAGAAGATACCGTTTTACTGAGCCATGAGCGTTTTGTGGAGGAGCAAAATTATATCTCCGAGATAGAAGGAAAATTGGCCGTGTACAGTCATTTGGCCCAGGCCGCGGATGATTTAAAACTTGGAAGAGTTCAGCCGCTGGATGATGCGTTTGATGATATTCTTTCAGAACTGGATGGGCTTGAGCTATGAGTTATATGGTAGTGATTACTGATACAGCGAAGCAAGATTTGAGAGAGATCGCACTATGGATTGCAGAGCAGTCCAAGGATATTGAAATAGCAAAGCGCTTTGTGAATGAGCTTAGGGAAAGATGCAAGAAGCTGGATGAATTTCCATCAACAGGTTCTTTTCCAAGGGATCGTGTTCTGAAAAGCGCGGGGTTTCGCTTTGTTACACATAAAGAATATCTTATATTTTTTCTCATCGAGGAAGAAAGCAAAACTGTAAATGTGATGGCGATTTTCAACGCCAAGAAAGATTATATGCGTGTTATGAGGAACTTTATCTAACACTCCCAATGGAATGCATGAAGCATCTTAGAGAAATCTAGGGTGCTTTTTTCATACTCATTTAAATTTGGTTTGGGTGTCAAAAGCAAGTTTATGGTACTGAATGTGACTTGTATGATAAGGCTGTGGATGCCTTAGAAAAACTCCTGACGAAACGGAAGAAACAAGAACAACAAAGAGCTATTAGAAGCCTTCACAGCCAGCAATAAATCGCTGGCCGGTGTACTGGCATTTCTGCAAGGAACCGGCCAGGATGAGGATGTTGAGTGTTGAAAAAGCAGGAAGTTGAGAAATACCATAGATGCAAGTCATAGACAGGCATTATTGGACCTGTTTGGAGGTGAATTCGAAAAAGTCATTGATTTTCCTTCATCTTCCTGGATAGCTCCAGAAGACGTCGGCATGTGCCCTCGATATCTTCTGCACCGAAGATGGCGCTGACGATGGCTGCGCCGTCCACGCCAGAGCCGGACAGTGCAAGGAGGTTCTTCTCCTTGATCCCTCCGATGGCCACCACAGGGATATCTACCGCGTCGCAGATTTCCCTGAGTTCTTTCATCGTGAGCACATCTACGTCTTTCTTGGTTGATGTGGAGAATACGGCGCCTACGCCGAGGCAGTCGGCACCGTCCAGCACAGCCTGTTTTGCTTCTTCTACGGTGTGGACGGATACGCCGATCATCATGCCGTCACCGACTTTCTCACGAACCTTGGCGGCGGCCATATCCTCCTGGCCTACATGGATGCCGTCGGCACCGCATGCGATGGCGATATCTACGTTGTCATTGATGAAGAAGGGAACTTTGTAATGCCTGCACAGTGCCGAGATATCCATTGCCTCCTGGAGGAAATCAGCATAGCCGAGTTCCTTCTCCCGCAGCTGCACGCAGGTTACGCCGCCTTTGAGGGCGCATTCGACCTGTTCGTACAGACTCTGTCTGCCAACCCATGCGCGGTCTGTCACAGCATAGAGAAGCATCGCATGTTTATCGCATTTCATATCTGGCTCCTTTCTCCAGCTGTTCAGACGTCATATGGTAGATGGCGTCGATGATGTAATTTCTGTAAGTGGAATTGCCATCCATTGGGGAAAGCCTTGCGTGGGCAATCTCACCGGCCAGACCCATGGCGCAGACCCCAGCGGCAGCGGCTTCCAGCGCATGCCCTGGATTAGCGGTCACATAAGCCGCAGTCACAGCCGAAAGCTGGCATCCGGTTCCTGTGACAGATGACATCTCTGGGTGGCCGTTGCGGATACAGTAAGCCTTCTTACCATCCGCAACGATATCTATGGCCCCTGTGATGGCAATGACAGCACCGGCCTTTTGGGCAAATGCCTTCGCCCATGCGACGGCACCGTCAAGATTCTCCTCGTCTACTTTGTCGGCGATGTCGGCATCGACTCCCTTGGGGGTGCCACTTCCTTTGGCGAGGGTCTTGATCTCGGATGCATTGCCTCGAAGGACGGTGAACTTCACTTCATCGAGGAGCCTTAGCGCCGTCTGCGTCCGCAGTTTTGAAGCACCGGCGCCGACAGGATCCAGGACTACCGGATGGGAGAGTGCATTGGCACGTCTGCCGGCCAGCAGCATGGAATCAATGGTGCGGCTGTTGAGCGTGCCGATGTTGATATTCAGCCCCCCGCAGATGGTCGTGATATCCTCGACTTCGTCCTTGTCATCCGCCATGATGGGTGAGGCGCCGCAGGCCAGCAGGATGTTGGCGCAGTCGTTGGCGGTGACATAGTTCGTGATGTTGTGGATGAGGGGACAAGCCTTCCTCACGTTTTCAAGCATTGTCTGAAACATGATGCCTTCCTTACCTTATGATAGGGGAGCCGGAGGTCGGAACCTCAGGCTCGCATGGATCATAATATATCTATATATTCTCCCGCCAGAGCCTTATTCATGCTCCGTACGGCGCAGAACTTGCCGCACATGGAGCAGGCCTCTGCGTGGTCATCCTCCGGACTTCTGGAGTCGCGGATCGCCTTTGCTGTCTTGGGATCCAGCGCACAGGCAAATTGTGCCTCCCAGTCCAGCACCCTTCTGGCGTCCGCCATCTTGTCGTCGATATCACGGGCACCGGGAATGCCCTTGGCGATATCTGCCGCATGGGCAGCGATCTTGCTGGCGATGATGCCCTGCTTCACATCATCTACATTGGGCAGGGCCAGATGCTCCGCTGGTGTCACATAGCAGAGAAATGCAGCACCGTTCATGGCTGCGATCGCTCCGCCGATGGCTGAGGTGATATGGTCGTAACCCGGTGCTATGTCGGTGACCAGCGGCCCCAGGACATAGAATGGCGCACCCTGGCAGATGGTCTGCTCTACCTTCATATTGGCAGCGATCTGATCCATCGGCACATGCCCAGGTCCCTCGACCATCACCTGGACCTTGTGGGCCCAGGCTCTTTTGGTAAGCTCTCCAAGCCGCACCAGTTCTTCAATCTGGCAGACATCTGTTGCATCCGCAAGGCAGCCGGGACGGCAGGCATCCCCCAGGGAGATGGTCACATCGTATTCTTCACAGATATCCAATATTTCATCGAAATACTCGTAGAAGGGGTTTTCCTCCCCAGTCATGGACATCCACGCGAACACCAGCGAGCCGCCCCGGCTTACGATGTTCATCTTCCTCTTGTGCTTTTTGATCTGTTCGATGGTCTTACGGGTGATGCCGCAGTGGAGCGTAACAAAGTCTACGCCGTCCTGTGCGTGCAGCCGCACTACATCGATGAAGTCTCTGGCTGTGAGGGTTGCAAGATCCCTCTGATAGTGGATCACGCTGTCATAGATCGGCACTGTGCCGATCATGGCGGGACATTCGGATGTCAGCTTCTTCCGGAAGGGCTGCGTGTTGCCATGGCTGGACAGATCCATGATGGCTTCTGCCCCCAGGTTCACCGCGCTCATTACCTTCTGCATCTCTATGTCATAGTCCTTGCAATCTCTTGATACGCCCAGATTCACGTTGATCTTTGTGCGGAGCATACTGCCGACGCCCTCCGGGTCAAGACAGCGGTGATATTTATTGGCCGGAATGACGACCTTGCCCTCTGCCACGAGCTTTCGGATCTCCTCAGGGCTGCGATGCTCTTTCTCTGCGACTGTCTGTATCTCTTTCGTTAGGATGCCCTTTCTTGCAGCATCCATCTGTGTTGTATATGACTGTGCTTCCATGATTCTCCTCCAACTGAGACTTCAGCTGTGTCAGCAATCCGGTTCCGGCCATCATCTCGCAGAGAATGGCAGCGATGACTGCGCCACCTGCGGTGCTGACAAGAAAAGGCATCACGAAGGTGAACAGCCTTGCAGAGGTATTGCCCAGTATCAGGGATGCTACCGGATAGGACAGTATGCCGCCTATCAGCGCTGTGCCGCAGACTTCGCCAAGATAGGCTGTCCATCTCCGGCCGCTGCAGTGGTACAAAATGCCGGCCAGCGCCGCACCACACATACTTCCTGGAAATGCCAGCAAGGTGCCAAGTCCCAGAATATTGCGGAGGAAGGAGGCGATAAAGGCGCATCCCACACCGTAGGTCGGTCCCAGGAAGATGGCACAGAGTATATTGATCAGGTGCTGTATCGGTGAACATTTCGCCCCGAGGATGGGGAAGGAAAAAAGGGAACCTGCTGTCGCTATTGCTGCAAATATTGCTGTAAGTGTCAGTTTTTTTAAATGGTTGGTTTTCATAAGTCTCCTTGCAGTCTCATGCAAGAAGCGGTAACTCTTGTATTGACGCATGGCGGCACAGCAGAACTGTCTGCCGCGCCGGTCTGGGCGGGTCATTGCTCAGGTTCTGCCATAGCATACATATGATCCAGCGGTCCGGAACCTTTTCCCAGGTTCAGGCCTGCCGCGATCGCACCGGTCAGATAGGCCTTTGCCTCACAGACGCTGTCTGCAAGATCCATGCCCTTGGCTAGATAGGATGCGATGGCGCTGGACAGTGTGCAGCCTGTTCCGTGGGTGTTCGGGTTGTCAATCCGCGGGCCGTCAAACCACCTGCCACCCTCGTCGGTCAGCAGATAGTCCGAGGCCTCCTGCGTGCCGTGCCCGCCTTTTAGGAGGACTGCGGTACCCGTTTCTTCCTGGATGCAGGCCGCTGCCCGCTCCATATCCTGCTTGGAATGGATCGACATACCCGAAAGCACCTCTGCTTCCGGAATATTCGGAGTTACCACATATGCAAGAGATATCAATCTTTCTTTCAAAGTCGAAAGTGCTTCGGTCTCCATCAGGGAATGCCCGCTGGTAGAGATCATAACCGGATCCACCACAATGTTCCTTGCATGGTACTCGACGAGTTTTGCTGCCGTTATCTCCATGAGAGAAGCATTGGGAATCATGCCGCATTTCACCGCATTTGGATAAATGTCGGTGAAAACCGCATCCAGCTGACTTCCCAGAAATTCCTTCGTTACTTCCATGATCCCTTTTACGCCGGTTGTATTCTGGGCGGTCAGTGCCGTGACTGCGCTCTCTCCATATACATGAAGAGCAGTCATTGTTTTCAGATCCGCCTGGATGCCGGCGCCTCCGCAGCTGTCAGAGCCTGCGATTGTTAATGCTGTATACATGGTAATCTCCTTTTCGATACGCATCACTTTTCTATAGCGGCAGAAGGTGGTGCCCCCGGTCTGCCGCTTCTGTCTGGCCAGACAAAGCGAGAGATGAAATGAAATGAAATGAAATCAGGGGCGAAAGCCCTGCGAGAACGCAAACCAGGTATTGGACAAAAAAGAAAGCAGATATACCAACGGATGGTATATCTGCATCGTAAAATCACATATATCCCTACGTTGGCATTATCCAAATCAGGTTACGGGTCTGAACGAACAGTTCACTCTCAGCCGGTCTACCAGCTCCCCTTTTCACTTTTTCTCTCTGTTTGAGAGTATAACACTTTGATCTGCCATATTCAAGGGAAACTTTTGGTTACCGTGTAGTATTTGACCATAAAAGGGTAGTATATTAGTGAAGGACCAAATACAAGAAGTACAATCCTACAGATGAGAAAGGGGACATATGGTGGAAGATGAAAAGATCATAGAAATGTTTTTCGCACGAGAGGAGCAGGGAATCCGTGAGCTGGACCTAAAATACGGAAGGACCTTTCGCAAGCTGGCCGACAACATCCTGCAAAACAGGGAAGACGCAGAGGAATGTATCAATGATTCTTATTTGGGAGCCTGGAACCGGATTCCACCGGAAAGACCCGCTCCGCTGGTAACTTATATTTGCAAAATCGTCAGGAATCTATCTCTGAAAAAGTACCATAGCAACACGGCTAAGAAGAGAGACAGCAGTTACAGTGTGGCATTGGAAGAAATAGAACCCTATCTTGCAGATACGAATACGGTGGAAAAACAGGTAGAAACAGCAGAGCTGTCAAGAATCATCGAGGAATTTCTGGATACTCTCACGGAGGAGAACAGGGTCATATTTATGCGGAGATATTGGTTTGGCGCCAGCTGCAGGGATATTGGGAGGTATGTGGGCATCACGGAGAAAAATGTGACAGTTCGCTTAACAAGGATTCGCGAGAAAATGAAAAAATACTTAACAGAAAGAGAGGTATTCGCATGAACGTAAAGGAATTTTCAGACGCAATGGATAGAGTGGATGACAAATATGTTTTGGAAGCCCTCCGCTACAAGAAGCAAAGAGGGAAAACCGTCTGGATTAGATGGGGAAGTCTTGCGGCCTGCTTTTGTGCGGTCCTGGCGGTAGGAGTGGTTACTCTTCATAACAGCAAGGAGCAGCAACCCAACCCCGAAAGGGTGCAGGTAACCAATCCGATTATAGAGGTGGGATCCGTCGAGGAGATGGAAGAATATCTGGATTTCTCCGTTCCTCTTCTGGATAAAGAGGTGGAAACCTACTCTGTCATCGTCGCGGACGATTATGCGACAACAGGACAGGTTGACTATACGGACGGATCAGAGTATAGGATACAATACGGCAGTGGCGATATCAGCGGCATCTATGGCGGGGTGCTGGCAGATACCCAGGAAGTGGATCAAGTGGAGGTCAGCTATTATACCTTTGAGGGTCTGGAAGGCAAGGTGACCTATGCGATATGGGAGGAAGGCGGATATACCTTTAGTTATATTTATACAGGAGATGGTCCAAGGGAGATTCGTACATTGATAGAAAATTTATAACGAATCCTCTTCTTGCATAATTGTCAGAAACCTGCTATAATCCTATCAAATGATAACAGAAAAAGCGTTCGGCTTTCAAGCCCAAGTCAGGAGAAAGGAGTAAGCATATGGCAGTTTTAGGAGGATGCGAGGAGAAGTATAAGACACCGGTATTGGAAGAGCGTATTTGCCCCCAATGTGGGGCGGAGGTAGAGGTATTTGCGTCGAAGGGACGCATTGTTGAGGATTCTGCCTGTGAATGCGGATATGTCTTCCGGGCCCAGCAGCCGGAGCCGCTGATTGTGGAAAAAAAGGAAAAAGAGAATTGAGGTGTCTGCTATGAGCAAAGGTCTGACTATGCAAGAAATCAAAGTGGGGGATCATTCCAGCTTCACCAAGACGGTCACTGAGGCCGACATTACCCTGTTTGCCGGATACAGCGGGGACTTTAACCCGGCTCACATCAATGCCGTGGAGGCGGAGCAGGGAATGTTTCGCGGCCGTATTGCCCATGGCATGCTCTCGGCAGGTTTTATTTCCACCGTTTTGGGAATGCAGCTGCCCGGTCCCGGAACGATTTATATGGGACAGGAGCTGCGCTTTGTCAAGCCGGTTTATATTGGCGATACCGTGACAGCTACCGCTACAGTGGTGGAGCGCAATGAGGAGAAGAATCGCCTGAGATTGGAAACTGTTGTGATCAATCAAAAGGGGGAGCCGGTGATCACCGGGTTTGCTACGGTAATGCCTCCCAAAGGATGATCTCGTGCACCCTATCACAGGTTCCGGAGAGGCTTATGTGCCCTCCTGCTTTTAAACAGTGCATCAGCTCAAATAGAGAAAAGCCGCAGTCTTTTAGACTGCGGCTTTTCCGCGCCGCCAGCCCCTTGAAAAATAACAATTATTATTCTTAATGTGTTACAAATTTATCAATTAAATAACGTTGTCAGAAAGCTTGACAGGGGGGGGTAAAGCCTGTATAATGCTAACAGTTGATAACGTTATCAAACGATAGGCAGTAGACACACATGGCGGCTGGCGCCGCCTCTACCACGAAGGAAAGCCGACTGCTTGTCGGGACTTTCAAAGCAATAAATTCCGGAGCGCTCTTAGGGATAATCAAGGACAACGAAGGACGAGAAGGGAGAAATCTAAGCTATGGATAGTAAAGCCAATGTAGGAATCGTTGGGTTGGGTCTGTACCTGCCTGAGAAGAGGATGACTGCCCGGGAGATTTCCCAGGCCACAGGAGGAAATTGGTCTGAGGAGGCTGTCATCGGGAAGCTGGGTATTGTAGAGAAGCGAGTTCCCTCGGATCAGGCCTGTGACGGAACGCAGGAGATGGGAGCCCTCGCCGCATTGGATTGCCTGAAGAATACCGGAATTGATCCCTTGGAGATTGATGCCATCCTATGTATTACGGAGGAGTGGAAGGAATATCCCCTGACTACCTCTGCCTGCTATGTGCAGGGGCGCATCGGAGCCTGGAATGCCTGGGGGATTGATGTACAGAATCGATGCTGCACCTGCGTCTCCGCCATGAAGATGGCGCAGGATCTCCTGATTGCAGACGATGAGTGTCATACGGTTTTGATATGCGGCGGTTACCGCAACTGTGATTTGATTGATTTTACGGATAATAATGTATCCTTCATGTTCAATTTGGCTGCCGGTGGAGGAGCTATGCTGCTGAAGAAGAATTACGGCAGGAATCTTCTCCTGGGCACCCACCTCATGAGCGACGGTTCCATTGTATGGACGGCCGGAAGCCCTGTGGGGGGAACCGTGAATCCGGCTCAGCCGGAGAATCTGGAGGAACATCTCAAGCTGCGCTTGATGGATGCCCCCAGAATGAAGGCTCTTCTCAATGAGAAGTCGGGGCCTAACTGGTATCATTGCATCGATGAAGCCCTGCGGAAATCCAATAAGACCCGTGCCGATATTGATTATCTGGACATCCTGCATATTAAGCGCTCCGGTCATCTGGGGATGCTCAAGGATCTGGGATTGTCTGAGGATCAGACCATCTATCTGGAGAATTATGGGCATTTGGGACAGATTGACCAGATCCTTTCGCTGCAATTAGCCCTGGATCAGGGAAAGGTGAAGGAGGGGGATATCGTGGTTATGATTGCTGCCGGTATTGGTTATACCTGGGCAGCCAATGTCATTCAGTGGGGGGTGAGCGGCACATGAGCACTTTCATCCAGGTAGTGCTGCGCAGTTTGGAGACAGGCGGTGTCTATGCCTTGGCAGCGCTTGGTATCATTATCATTTTCCGAACTAGTAATATTACCCATTTTGCCCAGGGTTCCATGGGCATGTTCAATACCTTTTTGGTGGCAACTCTGGTAGCAAGCTTCAATATGCCCCTGTGGCAGGCTACCCTTTGCGGTCTTGCTGCTTCTATTGTGCTTGGCTGTCTGGTGGATTTTATCATTATCCGCCGAACCAGGGAGGTATCCCCGGTGGCTAAGCAGATTATTACCCTGGGGTTGATTATGGTCTTTGTAGGGCTGGCGCCCATGATATTTGGCGTAGATCCCCTGAAACTTCCCAAATTTATCGAAAGCGGTGTATTAAGCATTGCCGGTGCCAGCCTGACCTACAATGGTCTTTTTAACATATTGCTGGGCATTGCTTTGATGCTTATTCTTTTCTACATCCTGCAGAAGACCAAGATGGGAATTGCAATCCGTACCACCGCCTCCAATGAGCCGGTGGCTCGCCTGATGGGGGTTCCTACCCGTAATGTGACCCTCTTTGCCTGGGCCCTGGCTGCCTGCCTGGGCTGTCTGGCCGGGGTGATGATCGCTCCCACTACTTCGGTTACCCCCAATGTAATGGATTCCGTTCAGGTCAATGCCCTGATCGCCTGCGTGCTGGGGGGCTTTCAGACCTTTTATGGCCCCATTCTGGGTGCCTATCTGATTGCCGTCGGGACCAACCTCTTAACCCTCTATGTCTCCTCCGTGTGGGGCGGACAGTTGATGTATCTGCTGGTTCTTCTGTTCATCGTATTTCGGCCTCAGGGTCTGGTGGGCAAGAAGTTTGTGAAAAAAGTATAAAGGAGAGGAGAGACATGAAAATAAATACAAACAACAGGGACAACTCCCCTTCTTCCGATTCCAAAAGGGCGGGATTACTCCGGAATCCCTACCTGCAATATCTGATCTTTGGTTTGGCGATCTGCCTCCTGCCCCTGTTGGCCAGGAGCGGCGTCATGCCCAGCTCCTTCCTGGTGATTCTGGGAGGAGTGATTATCTACTCCGTCGTGGCCCTGGGCTTGAATCTGCTCTTGGGATATTCGGGGCTGATCTCTCTGGGAACCGCCGGATTCATGGGGATGGGGGCTTATATTTCCGGCTATCTGACGGAGAGTCTGGGAATGCCATTTATTCCGGCGCTTTTATTGGCCATTTTGGCGGCTTCGATTCTTGGAAGCCTGGTTGGATTTGTCTCCCTGCGGGTGGCCGGTATCTACCTGGCCATTGCAACCCTATGTGTATCAGAGATCCTTCGGAAGACCTTTGAGGAATTGGATCAATTTACCAATGGATTTTCCGGGTTGACGGCTAGCTATCCCCACCTGTTCGGAAAGGCTCTGACCCGTGAGAATACCTTTATTCTGATGACCGTGGTTTTGATTCTGGTCATGATGCTCACCCATAACCTGGTTCATGGGCAGATGGGGCGGGCCTTGCATGCCATGCGGGGAAGCGAGGTGGCGGCCCAGGCCATGGGAATCAACCTGCTCAAGTACCGCCTGACGGTTTTTGCCATTGCCACGGCTTATGCGGCCTTGGGGGGCGTCCTCTATATGCATTTTATTAAATTTTCCTACCCCTCCACCTGGAATCTGATGCTTTCCCTGAATATTCTGGCTGTGGTAGTCATTGGAGGTCTGCGCTCCATCTATGGGACGGTGATTGGAGCCCTCGTGGTATTCGCCGTTCCCGACCTGGTGCTTAAGCGGATTCCTGTCATTGGGGAGATAGATGGCATCGCCTATATTTTTACAGGCCTTTTGATCATTTTGGTCATCATGTTCTACCCCCATGGTCTTGTGGGCGTCAGGACGGATATCAAAAAGCTCTTTAGCCGGGGAAAAGACAGGAAGAAGAAAAAGGAGGGCACCGATTATGTCTGATTTCAATCATGCTGCCGCCAGTCTGGCAGAAGACCAGGTGCTCAGCCTTAGGGACCTGTCGATTCAATTTGGTGGCCTGAAGGCGGTGGAGGGGCTGTCCTTCCATGTAAAGGAGAAGGAGATCTTTGGATTGATCGGCCCCAATGGCGCCGGCAAAACCACCGTATTTAACTGCATTACCCAATTTTACCATCCTGACCGAGGTGAGGTGCTCTTCCGTACCCGGGACAATCAGGTCGTCAATCTGGTGGGACGTCAGGTTCATTCCATTATCCGGCTGGGATTGGTGCGTACCTTCCAGAATGTGGAGGTGATCAAGGAGCTCTCCCTACTGGACAATGTGCTGATCGGGGCCCATACGGATTTTAGGGCCAGCATCCTGGAGCAGGCTCTGCGTCTGCCCAGGGCTCGCAGGGAAGAGAGGCAAATGATCCTTAAGGCGGAAAAGGCGCTGGACTTTATGGGAATTTCCGGGATCAAGAATGAAATTGCGGGAGGCCAGCCCTACGGTGTTCTGAAGAAGGTGGAGATGGCTCGTACCCTGATGGCGGAACCCAGGCTGATTATTCTGGATGAGCCGGCCGCCGGTCTGAATGATTCAGAGACTGCCGATCTTGCCGAGACCATCCGCCGCATCCGTGATGCCTACCACTGTACCATCTTGCTGGTGGAACATGATATGAGGCTGGTGATGAACATCTGCGACCGCATCTGTGCGATTTCCTTCGGACAGTTTCTGGCCTGCGGCACCCCTGGCGAGATTCAGGCTGATAAGCAGGTGCAGGAAGCCTATCTGGGAGAGGAGGAGGAAGAATGAGAAAGATTGCCCTTTCCATCAAAGGCCTCAAGGTACGGTATGGTGCGATAGAAGCAGTTAAGGGAATCGATATTGATGTCTATGAGGGCAGCGTGGTAGCTCTTTTGGGGGCGAATGGCGCCGGTAAAACATCCACCTTGCGTACCATATCCGGCTTAACTCCCGCAGCGGAGGGCAGGATTGAGTTCCAGGGGGAAGACATTACCAATAGGGATCCGGAGAAGATTGCCCGCCTTGGCATAGCCCAATCTCCGGAGGGCCGCCAGATATTTGGAGATTTGACGGTGGAGGAGAATCTGAAGGTAGGTGCTTTCACGGTGAAGAACCGTAAGGTGATCCAACAGGGCTTCGACCGCTGCTACCGGTATTTTCCCCGCCTGGCGGAACGAAAACGCCAGATGGCCTATACCCTGTCTGGCGGAGAGCTGCAGATGCTGGCGATTGCCCGGGCCTTGATGTCTGATCCCAGGATCCTTCTGCTGGATGAGCCCTCCCTCGGATTGGCCCCACTTGTAGTGAGGGATATTTTTGAAATTATTAAGGAAATCAAGGCAGAGGGGACTACGGTAGTGATCGTAGAGCAAAATGCCTTACAGACCCTGAAAATCGCAGACTTCGGCTATGTGCTGGAGGTGGGGGAGATCAGTATGTCAGGGAAAGCCGACCTGCTGATTCGGGACCCCGGGTTGGTAGAGGCTTACCTGGGGGGAAGATAAGTTGCGAAAGTCGGCGGATAGCCGGGATTTTCACAATAGGAAAAGTGTATTTCAAAGGAGGAAGAAAGAATGAAGAAACTTACAGCATGGATTCTGGCAGCAACCTTGGCTCTGTCTCTGGGGGCCTGTGGAAACAAGGGGGGAGAAGAGGGGAAGACCTCCTCCGGCGGCAGCAGCGCCTCCAGTGTATCGGATTCCGGGTCCGACGGCTCCGACAGCGGTGAGGTCCAGTATTCTCAGGGGGCAGACGCCACCACCATCAAGATTGCCAACTCGGCAGCTACCTCGGGGGCTTATGCACCGGTAGGAGTACCCTTCAATGCCGGTATCCAGGCCTATCTGGACATGGTGAATGCAGAGGGAGGAATTGACGGCCGCAAGATCGAATTCCTGCACACGGATGACGAGTTTGACCCGGTGAAGGGAAAGGCCGCTTTGCAGAACTTTGTGGAGGATGAAAAGGTATTTGCTATTGTGGGACATTTTGGTACTCCTGTGGTAGGCGCTACCATCGAGGACTTGAAGGACTATGGCATTCCTGCCGTATACTTTGCTACTGGAATCGGTCAGCTCTATGCGGAGGGTGCTAAGACCAATGCAGAGGGTTATAACATCTTCCCGGTTCAGCCCATCTATACCACGGAAGGTCAGATTATGGTAGCCCGCTGTGTGGGTACCTTTGGGGGCAGCAAGATTGGTATCATTTATACCAACGATGATGCCGGAAAGGATATGCTGACCGGAGCTGAGGCCAAGTGCAAGGAGCTGGGGATTGACTATGCGGTAGAGCAGGTGGCTGCCGGTTCCTCTGACGTATCCGCCGCAGTGACTTCCATCCGAAACAGCGGCGCAGATGCCATTATTTGCGCAGCGATCCAGGCTACCATGCCTACCATCGTCAAAGAATTGGCGGCTCAGGGCAGCTCTGCTCCCGTCATCACAACCTACGTGAATGTATCCTCTGCGATTCCGCCCTTGGTTTCCGCTGATATAGCCGGTAAATTCGATGTATATGGCAATGGCTGGGTAGCCTACGATGATGAGGACAATCTGGCCCTGTATCAGGAGTGGGTGAGCAAAATTGATGAAAGCTACAATATGAACGCTTATGCACAGACAGGCTGGATCGCTGCTCATTTCTTCTGTGAAGGCCTGCGCCGTATCGAGGGACAGGATATTACCTGGGAGAATTATATGAATGCCATGGAAACCGGCGGATATATTCAGAATCCCTTCGGCGGCAAGATTGACTATGCCCAGGGAAGCAGGGCCGGTACCCAGGAGATGAACCTGTCTAAGATCAATCCTGATGTGGAAGGCGGCTGGGAATTGGTAGACGGTTTGCAAAGTATGGATAGCTTGCTGGCCAGCGCAGGATGATTTGAAAGGTTTGAAAGGAAGGAGGATTCTGATGCCTGATTTTCAGAAGCCTTCTTCCTTTTTTTGGTGAAAATAAAGAAACTGGAGAGGTAACAATCTTGGCTTATTTTTCATTTAACAGTGATATTAGACTATATTATGAGGTGCATGGGGATCCGCAGGGAAAAGAAACGATTGCCTTTTTTAATGGTGTTATGGCTTCCACATCCAGTTGGAGTATGCTCTGGCCCATCTTTGAAAGAGTCGGTTTTCGCGTGATCCTTCACGATTTTAAGGGACAGATGAAGTCCTCTAAGCCGCCGGGCCCCTATTCTTTCGCGGAGCATTGTGCGGAGGCTAAAGCACTTTTTGAATATCTGGGCGTGGAGAAAGTTCATTTGGTCGGAACATCATATGGTGGCGAAGTTGCAATGAAATTTGCAATTCTTTATCCGGAAATCGTGAACACGATATCGATCATAGATTCGGTGAGCCAACTGGATCCGGTGTGTAAGGGCTTCGTACTGAGTTGGAAAATTCTCTGCGATACAGGTGACGGAGAAAGCTTCTTCTGGGGAATGGCACCTGGTATCTATGGCGCAAAGTATATTGACCAGAATAGAGACCTGCTTTCGAAACGGGCGAAGGCGCTGAAGAGTAATCCGGATGGATATCTGGAAGGACAGAAAATTCTTTATGATACCTTTGTTCAGGATGTAACTATGACGGAGCATTTGGGGAAGATCTCTTGTCCGACGCTTATCCTATGCGGTGAGAATGACATCCTTAAGCCACCAAAGTTTTCTAAAATCATGGCGGAACAGATTCCTAACGCAGAGTATTTGACTCTGCCAGAATGTGGACATGTAGCAATTTTTGAAAAACCTCGGGAATTAGAAAGTGCGATTTTTGGCTTTGTAATGAAACACAGTGCCCATCGTATGGGATAAGGAGAATAATCTTGTTATGAGATACGAAGAAAAATATATTTCGGTTGAAAAAGCCTTGAGTATGGTGAAGTCCGGCGATGTGATTGTCACAGGTCTTGGCGCAGCGGAGGCTGGTCTGTTTATGGGTCAGCTTCATACCATTGCTGACCGTGTCAGGCAGGTGAAGGTCACCAATTGCCTGCCGACCCATCCGTCGGAGATCTATCAGCCCCAGTATGTGGACTCCTTTGAGGTGGATGGCTGGTTCTTTTCTCCTCAAATGCGCAAGGCCCATTCCAATGGCAACATGGCCTATATCCCCAACAACCTGCATTTTGCCGCTACCAAGCGTCTGCATTTTGTGAAGCCCAATATCTATGTGGGGGCCGCTTCCATGCCCGATAAGCATGGATATATTTCCCTATCCCTATCCAATACCTATGAAATGCGTATGATCGAGGCGGCTGACCTGGTCATTTTGGAGGTCAATCCCAATATGCCCTTTACCTTAGGGGATTTGCAGATCCCTGTGGCAGATGTGGACTACCTGATCCGTGCCGATTATATGCCACCGGTTACCCCGGATCTGCCCTATACGGAAAAGGATGCTACCATAGGCAAGTTGATCGCTGCTATGGTACCTGACGGCGCCTGCATTCAGCTGGGTATCGGCGGGATCCCCAATGCGGTGGCTGCCGCCTTGGAAAGCAAAAATGACCTTGGCGTCCATACAGAGATGTTAACCAGCGGTATGATGCGGCTGGCCCAGATGGGGGTGATCAATGGGAAATGCAAACAAATGAATAAGGGCAAAATGGTGGCTACCTTCGCCATGGGGATTCCTGAACTTTACGAGTTCATGGATTACAATCCCAGCGTAGCTTTGATGGATGGGGTATGGACCAATGATCCCTATGTCATCGCTCAGAATGACAATCAGGTCTCTATTAATACCTCTCTGGAGGTGGATCTAACCGGACAGTGCGCCTCGGAGTCCTTAGGTTCCCGTCAATTCTCGGGAACCGGCGGGCAGGCGGATACAGCCATTGGGGCACAATTATCCAAAAATGGAAAATCCATCATAGCCCTCTATTCGACGGCCTTGGTGAAAGATCCCAAGACCGGAGAGAAAAGGGAAGTCTCCAAGATTGTTCCCCAGCTGATGGCCGGTGCAGCCGTATCCCTGTCCCGCAATGATGTAGACCGGGTGGTTACGGAGTATGGAGTGGCGGAATTGCGGGGCACCAGTATCCGAGACCGGGTCGCACGATTGATAGAGATTGCCCATCCCAGATTCCGGGAGGAGCTCCTGGATCAGGCTGTGGAAGTGGGAATTTTGGGAAGAAGGTGATGAAAATGGCACAATTCTATTTCCGGGATAAGTCCATCTACTATGAGGAATATGGACAGGGAAGCCCTATTTTAGTATTGAATGGGATCATGATGTCCTGCAGCAGCTGGGGAGAGTTCATAGAACCCTTTTCCGCCCATAATCGGTTGATCCTGCTGGATATGTTGGATCAAGGGAAAAGCGACAAAATGGAGGAGGATTTTTCTCAGGAAATTCAGGCAGAGCTGGTGTTGGCTCTTCTGGATCATCTGCGGCTGGAGAGAGTAAATCTTCTGGGCATCTCCTACGGAGGAGAGGTGGCATTGCGCTTTGCCGTAAAATATGGAGAACGGGTAGAACGCCTGGTACTCTTCAATACCACCGCCTGCACGGGGGCCTGGCTTAAAAATATCGGAGACGCCTGGAATCTGGCAGCTGCCGATGCGGATGCCTATTACCTCAGCACCATCCCCATCATCTACTCCCCCAGGTTCTATCGGGAGAATATTGACTGGATGGAGGACAGGAGAAAGCTCCTGCGGCTGGTCTTTGGCAATTCGGACTTTATCCATTCGATGATACGCCTGACCAATAGTTCGGCCGACTACGATGTAAGGGATCAGCTTCCCAGGATTCAAGCTCCTACCCTGGTAGTGTCCTGTCGGGAGGACTATCTCACCCCGGTGGCAGAGCAGGAGCTGATTGCTTCCCGGATCCCGAAGAGTCAATATGTGATCCTGCCCAATTGCGGACATGCCTCCATGTATGAAATGCCTGTCCTTTTTACCGCCCTCAGCCTGGGTTTCATCAATACCACAAAAGTGGATTTCCATATCTTATAAACCACCTTGCCGCACGCTGTTTAGCACCACCCCATAAGAAGGAGCCCCCGCATCACGACCTGCGGGGGCTCCTTCTATGAGAGGAAGGCTGCCGGTCCTCTCTGCCTCCTTCTCTACGCCTCTCCTCTTGAAAATGCCCCTCTGCCCGTGTTATATTGGTTACAGTGTCAAAATACCCAAATCAATATTAAGGGAAGCATAGATGGAAGACCAAGAGGAATTGCTGAAAGAATTTCACAAGGCAAAACGAGAGGGCCAAAAGTTATCTTTGGCTCTTCGAGCCCTGCATTTGGCTTCTGCATCGGAGACAAGGCAGGACTGGCAGGAGAGCCGGGAGGACAGGTCGCGGCAAGCTCCCTGCCAGGGGACAGAGGCCTGTCAGGAGCTCTTGAAATATCTGAATTATCGGCGCCGTTCCGCTGTGATGGAGCTGATTCGAACCGGTGATCTGGTCGGTCTGAAGGCCATGGGAGACCGGGATTGGCTGGAGAAGCAATATCTTCCGGAATATCGGGAAGAAGCTCGCAGGCAAAATGAGCCCGAGATCTGGGCCTGGTTCTACCGCCGGGAGTATGCAACGCCTTCCCCGGATCCGTCCCCCTCCCGCGCCGCAAGCTCGGCCAGTGCCCCGGCAGCCGCCCCTCGCTCTTTCAGTGCCCAGACAGCCCCTCTCAGCTCGGCAAGCGCCCCGGCAGCCGCTCATCGTTCTTTCAGTGCCCAGACGACCGCCCCTCGCTCTTTCAGTGCCCAGACAGCTGTTCATCGCGCTCGTCTGGGCCGACAGGTCTGGCAGCTGACGGTTCGGAAGCTGCGGCTGCGGCTTCCGGGTCTGTCAGAATCCCTAAGCGTCCTGCGCTTTGCCCCGAAGGATGGGATTGCCTTCCTGGCGGGGGAGGGTTTCACCGTCTGGTATGGAGAGCAAGAGCTGCTGGAAGTCTACCGGAGGGCGCCGGATCAGGTTTCCCGGGGGCTCATGCATCTTCTCCTTCACAATATTTACCTGCATCCTCTTCGGTCGCAGGGTAAGGAGGTCAGGAAATGGAACCTGGCCTGCGACCTGGCCGTGGAGAGATTGCTGGATGGCGGGGCTGTGTCGGAAGCAATACCGGAGCGTCCCGGCAAGGATTACCGGGATTTTTTGCTGAAGGAGTATCATCTGCAGCTGCCCTCTGGCGATGCAGAGGGGATTTACCGCCTTCTTCTGGCGGAAAATCCCGGGGAAGCCATCTTGGAGAAGCTGGAAGAGGCTTACGGGGTAGACGACCATAGCCTGTGGCAGGAGATGTGGCTTACAGATTCTTCCCAACAAGAGGAAGAGTCTCGGCAGCCGGGTTCTTCCTGCTCCGGGGAAATGCCGCCCGACAGCCGGGGCCAGGGAATGGAAGGGGCCTCTAGGGGCGATGAAGGGGGCCAGGAGGGGGCTTCCGACAAGAGCCGGTTCTTGAACTTTTGGAGCCGCATCAGCCGGGAATGGAGCCCCCAAAGGGATAGTCAGCATCAGAAGGCGGGACTGACTGCAGGCAAGGACAGTCAGGAAGTCAGGCTTCGGAAGAAGGAGGGTTATGATTACCGCCGCTTCCTGGAGAAGTTTATGGTCTGTCAGGAGGAGGTGGAGCTGGATCTGGACAGCTTCGATTACCTGCCCTATTGGTATAGTCGCACCCACTATCCGGACATTGTCCTGCTGGAGCCCCTGGAGTATAAGGAGGTTCATAAGCTGGATGAGATGGTCATCGCTATCGATACCTCCGCTTCCTGTTCCGGCCGGGTGGTGCGGCGCTTTCTGGAGGAGACTTACCAGATTCTGACCGCCCGGGGGAATTTCTTCAGCAAAATGCATGTGCATATCATCCAATGTGATTCTATGATCCAGGAGCACGTGGTCCTTCATTCCCGGGAGGAATTTCTGGACTATATGGAAAAGGTCACCGTGAAGGGCCTGGGTGGAACAGACTTTCGTCCTGTATTTACCCTGGTGGATCAGATGATAGAGAACAGGGAAATCAGGGACCTGAAGGGGCTTTTGTATTTTACCGACGGAGACGGGGTCTATCCCACCGTGCCGCCTGCTTATGAGACAGCATTTATTTTCCTGAATCGTGCTTATGAGAAACATGAGGTGCCGGAATGGGGGATTCGTCTGAACCTGGGCCTCAGAATGGAGGATATTTAGAAATGAATATACAGGAAGCCAGGGAAGAGATCATCCGCACGGTGAAGATCTATACCTCCAAGGACCAACAGGGAGCTTATCGCATTGCTCCGGTGCATCAGCGGCCGGTCCTCCTGATCGGCCCTCCCGGTATCGGCAAAACAGCGGTCATCCGTCAGGCTGCGGAGGCTTGCCAGGTGGGATTGGTGGCTTATACCATTACGCATCATACCCGCCAAAGCGCCGTAGGTCTGCCGGTGGTGGAAAAACGCACCTACCAGGGTAAGACCTTTTCTGTTACGGAATATACCATGTCGGAAATTATTGCCTCCGTCTATGAGTGTATGGAATATACCGGACAAAAGGAGGGGATTCTCTTTATCGACGAGATTAATTGCGTGTCGGAGACTTTGATGCCTACTATGCTCCAATTTCTGCAAAATAAGACCTTCGGAAACCATAGGGTGCCGGAGGGATGGGTCATTGTTGCCGCAGGCAATCCGCCGGAATACAACCGTTCTGCCCGCATGTTTGATGTGGTAACCCTGGATCGGGTCAAATCCATCACCGTGGAGGTGGATTTCCCTGTTTGGAAGACCTATGCGGCCTGGCGAGGCATCCATAGTGCTATCCTCTCTTATCTGTCCGTAAAGCCCCAGAACTTCTATTACATAGAAGAAAGCAGGGGAGAGCGGGAATTTGTCACAGCCAGAGGCTGGGAAGACCTGTCGGTCTTCCTTCGAGCCTGTGAGGAGGAGCAGTTCGAGATTGGGGAGGACCTGATTCTGGAATATATTCACTGTCCCCACATTGCAGGGGATTTCGTCGGCTATTATCGGATGTTTTGCCATTACAAGAGGGATTATAGGATAGAGGAGCTGCTGAAGGGGGTCCTGTCCCAAGAAGAGCTTGAAAGCCAGGTGACGCAGCTCACCAAGGCCTCCTCTGATGAACAATATAGCGTCATGCAAATGCTCCTGTCCAGTCTGGGGGAGAAGCTTCATTCCTATCAGAGGCAGCAGGGACTTTTGTCGAGAAAGCAGGAAGTATACCACCAGTTGATCGATTTGGCTCAGCGGGAGCCGAATCTGGAGGCCAGCCAGCTGACGGAGCAATTTTCCAGGCAATTTGAAGAGGCTCTCCAGGTCAAGGAGACCCACCGCCTCCTCTCGGAGGCCGAGTCCCTTCGGGAAAATGAAATCAACCATTTTCTCCATGCCTTCTATTATGAGATCCGCCAAGAACGAATCCTGACAGCCCAGGCAGGTATAGAGAGAATGAAAGAAGGCCTGGAGGAAGAATTGGATGAGGCAGACCACAGGGCTGGCAAGCTGTCCCAGGCCTTGGAGCTCTGTTTTGATTTCCTGGAAAAAAGCCTAGGAGAAGGGGAAAAAATGGGATATTTCATGACCTCTCTCACCTCCGGACAGGATGCAGCCGCCTTCCTGGGAGCCCACCCCTGTCAAGGCTATCTGCGCCACCTGCATCTGATGGAGGCTACCGAGGAGGAGGAAATGCTGCGGCGGCAGATCGCAGCTCTGGACAAGGCGTGAGATTGTGGAAAGGGTCTGAAAAGGCGTGAGATTGCGAAAAGGGTCTGACAAGGAGTGGGATTGAGGAAAGGGGCTTTTCAGAGAAGGGAAAAAGGAGTATACTAGGGGAGAATCTTCGGTCGAGTGACCGGTGCGGACAACGGAACAGGAGGATTTCCTTGATGAAGAAGATTTTATTTGTTGCTTCGGAATGCGTACCTTTTATCAAAACAGGCGGATTGGCGGATGTGGTAGGTTCCCTTCCCAAATGCTTTCCCAAAGAATATTATGATGTAAGAGTGGTGCTTCCAAAGTACCTTTGCATGGATCAGAGCTTCAAAGATAAGATGCAGTTCATCACCAGCTTCTACATGGATCTGAATTGGCGCCAGCAATATGTAGGACTTCTTTCCCTGGAGTCTGAGGGCATTACCTTTTATTTTATTGATAACGAGGAACAATTTGGCGGTGATAGCCCCTATGGCGGCATGCCCTGGGATCTGGAAAAATTCGCCTTTTTCTCCAAGGCCGCCCTCTCCATCTTGCCCCTCATTGATTTTCGGCCGGATATCATCCATTGTCATGATTGGCAGACAGGACTGGTTCCCGTCTATCTGCATGAGCGCTTCCAGGGAAATGAATTCTTCCGTGGCATCAAGACAGTCATGACCATTCACAATCTGAAATTCCAGGGGATCTGGGATATGGAATCCGTCAAGAATATCACGGGTCTTTCTTCCTATTATTTTACCCCGGACAAGCTGGAATTCAAGGGGGATGCCAGCTACCTTAAGGGGGGACTGGTCTATGCGGATGCCATCACCACCGTCAGCCGGACTTATGCCGAGGAGATCAAGACCCCCTTCTACGGCGAAGGTCTGGACGGTCTGATGCGGGCCCGCTCTGCCGATCTTCGTGGTATTGTCAACGGCATTGATTATGATACCTACGACCCCAGGTACGATCCCTATCTGGCCAAGAAATACACCTTCAGCACCTTCCGGAGGGATAAGCGCAAGAACAAGGCTGCCCTGCAGGAGGAATTAGGGCTGACTGTGGATCCCGGAATCATGATGATCGGGATCGTGTCCCGCCTGACGGATCAAAAAGGCTTCGATCTCATTGCCTATATGATGGATGAACTGTGCAATGATAACCTGCAGCTGGTGGTACTGGGAACCGGCGATCCCAAATATGAGAATATGTTCCGGCATTATGCCTGGAAATACGACAAGAAGGTCTCAGCGAACATCTTCTACTCAGAGGCTATCGCTCACAAAATCTATGCCTCCAGCGATGCCTTCCTGATGCCTTCTCTCTTCGAACCCTGCGGCCTCAGCCAGCTCATGAGCCTGCGATACGGAACCCTTCCCATCGTTCGAGAGACCGGTGGTCTGAAAGATACGGTGCAGCCCTACAACGAATACGAGGGAACAGGAACCGGCTTCTCCTTCGCCAATTACAATGCCCACGAGATGCTGGGCACCATCCGCTATGCCGAACGGATCTACTATGACAAGAAGAAGGACTGGAACAAGATCGTCGACCGAGCTATGGCTCAGGATTACTCCTGGTCCAGATCCGCCAGCCAATATCAGGAAATGTACGACTGGCTCTGCCAGCGATAGATACCGGCTTGCCCGACAAATATCCGTGCTTCGGCGCAAGCCCCCAAGGGGACTAGCGTTGCGTCGCAAGCTTGCCCTCAGCCCGGCTGCTTGTCGGGGCTTTCAAAGTATGTAAAGACAGGACGTCAAAGGGCCCAAGGGAGACTTTGACGCTTCTGTCTTTTTCGTCGGGACACAAAGGGGCATGCCCTCATGGAATCTCTGAAAGGATTGCTTGACAAGCACCGGGGAATCCTTTATAATTGCGTAATTGTTATGATGGGCGTGATTATGCCCCGGGAACAGAAAGGATAACAGAGCATCATGGAAGAAAAGAAGAATATATTGACCTATGCAGGTCTTCAGAAGCTGGAGGAGGAACTGCATGACCTGAAGGTAAACAAGCGAAAAGAAGTAGCCGGCAAGATCAAGGAAGCCAGAGAGCAGGGCGATCTGTCTGAAAATGCGGAATATGATGCAGCCAAGGATGAGCAGAGAGATATTGAAGCTCGTATCGAGGAGCTGGAGAAGATTCTCAAGAACGCGGAAGTGGTAGTCGAGGATGAGGCTGAGACAGATAAGATTAATATAGGATGCAAGGTCAAGGTTTTCGATGTGGAATTCGATGAAGAAATGGAATTTTCCATTGTAGGTTCCACCGAGGCCAACAGCCTGAAGGGCAAGATTTCCAATGAATCTCCGGTGGGACGTGCCCTCATCGGTGCCAAAATCGGCGATATCGTAAGTGTAGAATCTCCTTCCGGAGAGATGGAATACAAGGTCTTGTCCATTGAGAGAAATATCTGAAGCTCCGCTTGGGAATCCTCCAAGCTTCCCTTCAGAAAACCCTTTCAGCAAGGCTTTCAGGAATTGTTTGGGGAATCGTTTGGGGAATCGTTTGAGGAATCGTTTGAGGAATCATTTGAGATGACATTTAGGTATTTGTTGGAGGAGCCATCAAAGGCAGCGATATTTGGAGCATAATATAGGGAGGAAGCCATGTCAGAACAGCAAAAGCAGGCACAAGAACCGGATATTCATCAATTATTAAAGGTGCGACGGGAGAAGCTGAAGGAATTGCAGGATCAAGGGAAGGATCCTTTCCGCATTACCAAATACGAGGTAAGCACCCACAGCCAGGACGTCAAGGATAATTTTGAATCCATGGAAGGAAAGGAAGTTTCCCTTGCTGGCCGTATGATGAGTAAGCGTGTCATGGGAAAGGCCTCCTTCTGCAATATACAAGATCTGAAAGGCAATATTCAATGCTACGTAGCTCGGGATAACGTGGGAGAGGATTCCTACAAGGACTTCAAGAAAATGGACATCGGAGATATCGTTGGCATCCAGGGAACTGTCTTCAAGACTAAGACCGGGGAGATTTCCATCCATGTGACCGGACTCTCCCTGCTCAGCAAAAGCCTGCAGATTCTTCCGGAGAAGTTCCACGGCCTGACCAACACAGATCTGCGCTATCGCCAAAGATACGTGGATCTGATCATGAATGCGGAGGTCAAGGACACCTTCATCAAGCGGTCCCAGATCATAAGCGCCATCCGGAAGTACCTGGACAGTCAGGGCTTCATGGAAGTTGAGACTCCCATGCTGGTGGCCAACGCCGGTGGAGCCGCTGCCCGCCCCTTCGAGACACATTTCAACGCTTTGGATGAGGATCTGAAGCTGCGGATTTCCCTGGAGCTTTATCTAAAGCGCCTCATAGTGGGCGGTCTGGAGAGAGTCTATGAGATCGGTCGCGTCTTCCGCAACGAGGGTCTGGACACCCGTCATAATCCCGAATTTACCTTGATGGAACTCTATCAGGCTTATACCGACTACAATGGCATGATGGATCTTACGGAAAATCTCTATCGTTATGTAGCGCAGGAAGTGCTGGGCACCACTAAAATCACCTACAACGGCATCGAGATGGATCTGGGCAAGCCCTTCGAACGCATCACCATGCTGGATGCCGTCAAGAAATACTCCGGCGTTGATTTTAACGAGATCCATACCCTGGAGGAAGCTCGAGCCGTGGCCAAAGATCATCATATCGAGTACGAGAATCGTCACAAGAAGGGAGATATTCTTAACCTCTTCTTTGAGGAGTTTGTCGAGGCCCACCTGGTACAGCCCACCTTCGTCATGGACCACCCCATTGAGATCTCACCTCTGACCAAGAAAAAACCGGATAACCCGGATTATGTGGAGCGATTCGAGTTCTTCATGAACGGCTGGGAGATGGCCAATGCTTACTCCGAGCTCAATGATCCCATCGATCAAAGAGCACGCTTCAAGACCCAGGAAGAGCAGCTGGCGCAAGGAGACGAGGAAGCCAACACAACCGATGAGGACTTTCTGAATGCCCTAGAGATCGGCATGCCCCCCACCGGCGGAATCGGCTTCGGCATCGACCGCATGTGCATGCTGCTGACCGACTCCGCAGCCATACGCGATGTTTTGCTCTTCCCGACGATGAAGAGTTTGGATAAGTAAGGATTCAAAAAAGCCAGTATTTATGCGGGTTTGCGGACTTTCGGAAGTCAAGAAACTTACGAATTTACCACCAACTTACCACCAAATTTTGAAAACTATATAGGAAGTCATTCCACAAAGATGAATTTACCACCAGAGTATC
>CAVJHW010000027.1:0-24133 GCA_963649395.1 Coriobacteriaceae bacterium
ATGAAAGCCAGCTGCTCCGCACTAACGTGCTCCCGCAGCTGCCGCCAGTATCTGCAATCCGGGCTATCGCCCTACTTGCAGATACCGGCTTGCCCGTCCGATGTCTGCGCAGCTGTGCGAGCGAGCTCGCCCATCTGTGCATCCGCCGTCCGGGGCTTTCAAAGTAAAGTGTTGACAAGAAAGCTTTTTGCCCGTATGATGTTAGAGAATTGTGTGCGTAGGAAAGACAATAGTATCTCCAGGAGGAACAAAAATGTATTCATTAGAGGAAGTAAGGGCAGTGGATCCCCAGATTGCGGATCTGATCATGGAGGAGTTGACTCGGCAAAACAGCCATCTGGAGCTGATTGCTTCAGAAAATTGGGTTTCCAAGGCTGTGATGGCGGCTATGGGAAGCCCCTTGACCAATAAGTATGCGGAAGGGTATCCCGGAAAGCGTTTCTACGGAGGCTGCCAATGTGTGGATCAGGTGGAGACCCTGGCTATCGAGCGTGCCAAGAAGCTTTTTGGCTGTACCTTTGCCAATGTACAGCCCCATTCCGGAGCTCAGGCCAATATGGCTGTTTTCTTTGCCTTACTCAAACCTGGCGATACGGTTATGGGCATGAATCTGTCCGAGGGCGGTCATCTCTCCCATGGAAGTCCGGCTAATCTGTCCGGCGCCTACTTCCATGTGGTGCCCTATGGAGTGAACCCAGAGGGCTTCATCGATTACGACCAAGTAGAGCGCATCGCCAAGGAATGCCGTCCCAAATTGATCGTGGCAGGTGCCAGCGCCTACGGAAGGAAGATTGATTTCAAACGATTCCGCCAAATTGCTGACCAGGTGGGCGCTTATTTGATGGTGGATATTGCTCATATTGCAGGCCTGGTGGTGACGGGTCAGCATGAGAGCCCCATCCCCTATGCCCATGTCACTACTACCACCACCCATAAGACTCTGAGAGGACCCAGAGGAGGTCTGATCCTGTCCAGTGCGGAATTTGCCAAGGAGCATAAGCTGAACAAGGCAGTATTTCCGGGGATCCAGGGAGGACCCCTGATGCATGTCATTGCTGCCAAGGCTGTCTGTTTCCAGGAGGCTTTGAGCCCGGAATTCCAGGAATATGGGAAAAATATTGTCCTCAATGCCAAAGCCCTGTGCAAGGGTTTGATGGAGCGGGGCATTCCTGTGGTATCCGGCGGAACCGACAACCACCTGATGCTGCTGAACCTGGCAGCCATCCACAAAACCGGTAAGGAAGTGGAGAATCTGCTGGATAGTGTCAATATCACAGCCAATAAGAATACCATTCCCAATGATCCCCAGTCCCCCCTTGTGACCAGCGGTCTGCGGTTGGGAACCCCCGCCGTTACCTCCCGTGGCATGAAGGAGGCAGATATGGAGCTGATTGCTGAAACCATCGCCATGATGCTGCAGGATCCCCAGACCAGCGTGGAGAAGGCAAAGGCCAACGTCAAGAGTCTGACCGACAGATACCCACTTATGTAAGAGATATGCCCTCAGAGCCCATGCACCCCGCATGGGCTCTCTTGACTGTAAGGTGGAACTTAGAGGCTTGTTTCCGGGAAAATACATCTTTTGACGTGGACATCATGAAAATTCGGTGTTATAATTACGGCATATGTGTAAATGTAGTATTGTTCAAGGAGGATATACTAAGATGGCGAGAAAAATGAAAACCATGGACGGTAACCACGCAGCAGCACATGCTTCCTATGCATATACTGACGTGGCAGCTATTTACCCCATTACTCCGTCCTCACCTATGGCTGAGGCTACCGACGAATGGGCGGTGCAGGGCAGGAAGAACATTTTCGGACATGAGGTGCAGATCACTGAGATGCAGTCCGAAGCAGGTGCCTCCGGAGCGGTGCACGGTTCTCTGTCGGCGGGTGCTTTGACCACCACATATACGGCTTCTCAGGGACTCCTTCTGATGATCCCTAATCTCTACAAGATTGCCGGTGAGCAGCTTCCGGCAGTATTTAACGTATCTGCCCGAGCCCTGGCAAGCCATGCCTTGTCTATTTTCGGCGATCATTCTGATGTATATGCCTGCCGTCAGACCGGTGCAGCTATGCTGTGCGAGTCTTCTGTTCAGGAGGTTATGGATCTGACTCCCATTGCCCATTGCGCGGCTCTGGAGGGTAAGGTTCCCTTTATTAACTTCTTCGACGGCTTCCGTACCTCCCATGAGATCCAGAAGATTGAGACCTGGGATTACGAGGATCTGAAGGATATGGCTCCCATGGATGCCATTGATGCCTTCCGCAGACATGCCCTGAATCCCAATCACCCCTGCCAGAGAGGATCTGCTCAGAATCCTGACATCTTCTTCCAGGCAAGAGAGGCTTGCAATCCCTACTATGATGCCCTTCCGGCCATTGTTCAGAAGTATATGGACAAGGTAAATGAGAAGATCGGCACCGATTATAAGCTTTTCAACTACTATGGTGCTGCAGACGCAGAGCATGTGATCGTTGCCATGGGTTCTGTATGTGATACCATCGAGGAGACCATCGACTATCTGATGGCTGCAGGCAAGAAGGTTGGTGTGGTAAAGGTTCGCCTCTACAGACCCTTCGTTGCCCAGGCTCTCATCGATGCCATTCCGGATTCCGTAAAGCAGATCTCTGTTCTGGACAGAACCAAAGAGCCCGGCGCTATGGGCGAGCCCCTGTATCTGGACGTTGTTGCCGCTCTCAAGGGCTCCAAGTTCGACCAGGTACCGGTATTCACAGGTCGTTACGGACTGGGTTCCAAGGATACTACTCCGGCACAGATCGTAGCTGTATATGAGAATACAGAGAAGAAGGTATTTACCATTGGTATCGTAGATGATGTGACCAATCTGTCTCTGGCAGAGGGAGCTCCCCTGGTAACCACTCCCGAAGGAACGATCAACTGTAAGTTCTGGGGTCTGGGTGCTGACGGTACCGTAGGTGCCAACAAGAACTCCATCAAGATCATCGGTGACAATACAGACATGTATGCCCAGGCATACTTTGATTATGACTCCAAGAAGTCAGGCGGCGTTACCATGTCCCACCTGCGCTTTGGTAAGAAGCCCATCAAGTCCACCTATCTGATCCACAAGGCCAACTTTGTAGCTTGCCACAATCCTTCTTATGTGACCAAGTATAACATGGTACAGGAGCTGGTAGACGGCGGCACCTTCCTGCTGAACTGTGCATGGGATATGGAAGGTCTGGAGAAGCACCTGCCGGGTCAGGTTAAGGCATTTATTGCCAACCACAATATCAAGTTCTATACCATCGACGGTGTGAAGATCGGTATTGAGACCGGCATGGGACCCACCCGGATCAATACCATTCTCCAGTCCGCTTTCTTCAAGCTAGCTAATATCATTCCCGAGGAGAATGCCATCGAGCTGATGAAGGCAGCTGCCAAGGCTACCTATGGCCGTAAGGGCGATGATGTGGTACAGAAGAACTGGGCCGCCATCGATGAGGGCGCAAAGCAGGCAGTGGAGGTGAAGGTTCCGGAGAGCTGGAAGGATGCGGCTGACCAGGGACTTGACATGATCCATGCCAGCTCCGGCCGCCAGGATGTAGTAGATTTCGTCAATAGGATCCAGAGCAAGGTAAGTGCCCAGGAGGGTAATTCTCTTCCGGTATCTGCCTTCCAGGAGTATGTGGATGGTTCCACTCCCTCCGGTGCAGCAGCTTATGAGAAGCGCGGTATTGCCGTAGATGTTCCGGTTTGGAATCCTGAGAATTGTATCCAGTGTAACAGATGTGCTTACGTATGTCCCCACGCAGTAATTCGCCCGGTTGCTATGACCGAGGAAGAGGTTGCCAAGGCTCCGGAAGGCATGAAGACCCTGAAGATGACAGGTATGGAGGGATATCAATTCTCCATGGCTATCTCCTCTCTGGATTGTACAGGCTGCGGTTCCTGCGTCAATGTATGTCCGGGCAAGAAGGGGGCCAAGGCTCTGGCTATGGAAGCTCTGGAGCAGACTCTGGATCAGCAGAAGTATTTCGATTATGCAGTCACCCTTCCGGAGAAGAAGGATGTGATCGCTAAGTTCAAGGAAGCCAGCGTAAAGGGCAGCCAGTTCAAGCAGCCTCTGCTGGAGTTCTCCGGCGCCTGTGCAGGCTGCGGTGAGACACCTTATGCTAAGCTGATCACCCAGCTCTTTGGCGACAGAATGTATATTGCCAATGCCACCGGTTGTTCCTCTATCTGGGGCAACTCCTCTCCTTCCACACCTTATACGGTGAATGCGGCAGGCAAGGGACCCGCATGGTGTAACTCCCTCTTCGAGGACAATGCAGAGTTCGGTTATGGTATGCTGCTGGCTCAGAGAGCCTTAAGAGATGGTCTGAAGCTTAAGGTGGAGGAAGTAGCTGCCAATGATAAGGCCTCTGATGAGGTAAAGGAAGCTTGCCAGAATTGGCTAGATACCTTCGAGAAGGGTGCAGAGAATGGCATTGCTACTGACAAGCTGGTAGCTGCGCTGGAAGGCATCGACTGTGATACTTGCAAGGCCATTGTAAAGGATAAGGATTTCCTGGCTAAGAAGTCTCAATGGGTATTCGGTGGTGACGGATGGGCCTATGATATCGGCTTCGGCGGCGTAGACCATGTGCTGGCCAGCGGAAGAGATATCAATATCATGGTATTTGATACTGAGGTATATTCCAATACCGGCGGACAGTCCTCCAAGGCTACACCTACCGGTGCCATTGCCCAGTTCGCCGCAGGCGGCAAGGAAGTGAAGAAGAAAGACCTGGCCTCCATCGCCATGAGCTACGGTTATGTCTATGTGGCGCAGATCGCTATGGGCGCTGACTACAACCAGACCGTGAAGGCCCTGGCAGAGGCAGAGGCATATCCGGGTCCCTCTCTGGTTATCGCTTATGCTCCCTGTATCAACCATGGTATCAAGAAGGGTATGAGCAAGGCCCAGACCGAGGAAGAGCTGGCTGTAAAGGCTGGTTACTGGCACCTGTTCCGCTACAACCCGGCTCTGAAGGCAGAGGGCAAGGCAGCATTCAGCCTGGATTCCAAGGCACCTACCGAGTCCTATCAGGACTTCCTGGATGGAGAGGTACGTTACAACTCTCTGAAGCGTGCCAACCCCGAGAAGGCCGCCAGACTCTTTGCTCAGTCCGAGAAAGAGGCACAGAACAGATATGCATATCTCAACAAGCTCATAGCCCTGTACGGACAGGATTGAGACGAGTAGGATAAGATAGCT
Organism: Coriobacteriaceae bacterium; assembly: GCA_963649395.1. GTDB lineage: Bacteria > Bacillota > Clostridia > Lachnospirales > Lachnospiraceae > Scatomonas. Next base: position 5,232 of record CAVJHW010000027.1, read on the forward strand.
CTAACAGGAGCGGAGAAGGCACACAAGCCGACTCCGCTCCTTTTTTGACTCAGATAGATGCAGACGAACCGGACGGGCAGAGAAGGGGAAAATTGACCTCCAAAGCCAGAGCTTTAGACGGTGGATAGTTCCCTATCACAAAGATAGACATACCCCCCTCCATGTGCTATACTGTAGGAGTCCTTCGGTGGTGCATGACAAGGCACACATGACGAGGCACAGCACGGAACAGGCCGTGCAACCGAAGATTTGGGTGGTTTGACACCCAAATGAATCGTTAGAGATGACACAAGAAGAGGTTTACACATGACAATCGATAATAGTTTTCTGGTCAAGAAGTTTGAAAAATACGAGACGATCTACGTTCTTTTTTCCCAGGCAACGAAGCTTCCCTTCGTAGAATGTGACGAGGAGACCTTTGATGATCAGGTCTATGTATTCACAGAGGAAGCTGCAACCCAGGAATTTGCCAAGAAGTATACCCAGGATAAGATTCTGCTGGCAGCGGCCAAGATTCCAAATGGACAGATAAAGGGCTTTCTGTCCAGTCTTTACGCCCTTGGGGTCAATGCCTTGATGATACAGGATGTGGGGGCACCGGTCCGGGTAGCCCTGGAGCAGCTGATGCCTCGGCCGGATCTGGAAAAATTGATGAATGACAAGATTCCCCGGGTGAATCCCCAGCTGCAGCTGACGGCTATCTATTTCCTGCAGGAGCTGCGCAGACCCATTGAGAGGGATCTGGAATCCCGCAAGCATCTGCGGTCTCTGGAGGAGGAGATGGCTGCGAATCTCATGCGGGCCCGATTCATCGTGGCAGTGGATGTGACAGATTCCCCGGATGCCAAGCCGGGCTCTCCGGAGGAGAAGATCAAGGTTCCCTATGTGAAGAACAAGAAGGGAGAGGTTTTTCAGCCTTGTTATACAGATTTCGGGGAGTTTCAGAAGTTTAATGCCAAGAATAAGAATGCCAAGATGCGGCTGATGGCTGTGACCTATGATAATCTGCCCAAGTACCTGGTAGGTGAGGCCAAGGGCTTTGTCTTTAATCCGGCAGGCTTCAATCTGACCCTGACCAAGGAGCAGATGGAGCTGATGAAGAAAAATTATGCGTGAGGATGCAGGTGTCAGGCACGAAAGGGGGAGCCTTTCAACGAGGTGCATGTTAGGGATTGCATCAGAATCGTTCAGTGGTTTGTAAGAGATGAGAAAGAGGAATTATATTTATGTTGGATGCCTATGAGCTGATACAAGAAGAGGAGATAGCGGATGTCCATGCCCATGGAAGTCTGCTGCGCCATAAGAAGACGGGTGCCAGGATTGCCTTGCTGGCCAACGAGGACGATAACAAGGTTTTTAATATTGGATTTCGTACCCCCCCGGAGAATTCCACGGGGGTAGCCCATATCATTGAGCATACGGTTTTGTGCGGATCGCGGAAGTTCCCCCTGAAGGACCCCTTTGTGGAGCTGGCCAAGGGGTCTTTGAATACCTTCCTGAATGCCATGACCTATCCGGACAAGACGGTATTTCCGGTAGCCAGCTGCAACGATGCAGACTTTCAGAACCTGATGGATGTCTACCTGGATGCGGTATTTTATCCCAATATATATAAGAACGAACTGATCTTCCGTCAGGAGGGCTGGCATTATCATCTGGAGAAGGCGGAGGATCCCCTTACCTACAATGGGGTGGTATATAATGAGATGAAGGGGGCCTTTTCCTCCGCGGAGGAGGTGCTGGATCGGTCCGTGTTCAGTGCTCTCTTTCCGGATACTCCCTATGGGGTGGAGTCGGGAGGAGATCCGGCCTGTATTCCGGAGCTGACCTATGAGGAGTTCCTGGATTTTCACAGGAAATATTACCATCCTTCCAACAGCTATATTTACCTTTATGGCAATATGAATATGGAAGAGAAGCTGGATTGGCTGGACCGGGAGTATCTCAGTCATTTTGAGGCGGCTCAGGTGGATTCCCGGGTGGGGATCCAGGCACCCTTTTCCCAGAAGAAGAGGTTGGAACTGGAATATCCGGTGCTGGAGGATGAGCCCCTGGAGGAGAATACCTACCTGGCATCCAGTCTGGTGGTGGGCTCCAGTCTGGATGTGACGCAAAGCCTGGCCTTCTCCATCCTGGAATATGTACTTTTGGATGCCCCGGGAGCTCCCGTCAAGCAGGCCCTGTTGGATGCGGGAGTGGGCAAGGATATCAGCGGGTCCTATGAGGATGGGGTCTGTCAGCCTTTCTTTACCATTACCGCTCAGAATGCAGAGGCAGAGGATGCAGAGCGATTTCAGAAAATCATCACGGAAACCCTGCTAAGCCTTGTGGAACATGGTCTGGACAGGAAGGCCCTGGCCTCCGGCATTAATTATTTTGAATTCCGTTTTCGGGAGGCAGATTACTCTTCCTATCCTAAGGGGCTGATCTATGGTTTGGACATGTATGACAGCTGGCTCTATGAGGATCGGGAGCCCTTTGCCTACCTCAAACAGCTGGATGTCTATGAAACCCTCAAGGGACATCTGGAGGATGATTATTTTGAGAATCTGATCCGCCGCTATCTGCTGGATAATTCCCATGGCGCTTTGGTGATTCTAAAGCCCAGGCGAGGGCTGGCGGCTGAGCGGGAGGCAGCCCAGGCGGCCAGGCTGGCAGAATATAAGAAGTCTTTGACAGAAGAAGACTTGCAGAAAATGGTGGAGGAAACCAAAGCTTTGAAGGCTTATCAGGAGGAAGAGGATAGTCCTGAAGCCATCCAGAGTATTCCGCTGCTGAGCAGGAAGGATATTGGACAGAAAACGCCCATATGCCTGCGTACGGTGTCGGTAGAGGTTCCCATCCCCGGGCAGGAGGAAGCAGCCGGGACAGCAGGGGAGTCCCATAGGCCGTCAGGCGAAGAGCAGGGACAGATTCTCTTCCACGAGTACGAGACCAATGGCATTGGTTATCTGACCCTCCTCTTTGATACCAGCCGGGTGCCGGATGACCTGATCCCCTATCTGGGCGTCTTGAAATCCGTCCTGGGATATGTAGATACGGAGCATTATAGCTATGGGGAGCTCTTCCATGAGATCAACAGCTGCACGGGAGGTATTAGCTGCGGTTTGCAGATCTTCCCGGTGGAAGGGGCCCAGGGAGGAAGTCTGCGGATGTTTGGGGTGAAGGCCAAATACCTTTATCCCCAGCAGGAATTTGTTTTCCGCATGATAAAGGAAATCCTTCTGACCTCCCGCCTGGATGGGGAGAAGCGGCTGAAGGAGATCCTGGACAGTCAAAAGGTCTCCTTGCAGAGCAGCCTGACTGCAGCCGGTCATCAGGCGGCAGCCCAGAGAGCCCTGTCCTACCTGTCTCCGGTGGCAGGCTGGCAGGATCGAACGACAGGCATTACCTATTACCGCCTGTTGGAGAAGCTGACCGGGGATTTCCAGGAGGAGAAGGCCGACCTGATTCAGAAGCTGCAGAGCCTGACCCGGCTGATCTTCCGGCCGGAGAATCTGACCGTCAGCTTGACTGCCGCCTCAGAGGGGCAGGCAGGTTTGATCGATCAGGTGGACAAGCTGAGAAGCTGTCTTTCTACAGAAGCTGTCCAGACAGGTTCCTTCTCTTGGGAGCCCAACCAGAGAAATGAGGGGTTCCGCACCTCCGGCCAAGTGCAATATGTGGTGACAGCTGGTAATTTTAAGAAGGACGGATTCCCCTATTCGGGAACCCTGCGGATTCTCCGTACGATCTTAAATTATGACTATCTGTGGATGAATATCCGGGTCAAGGGGGGAGCCTATGGCTGCATGGGAGCCTTCCGCCGTCAGGGAGAGGCATTTTTGGCCTCTTATCGGGATCCCCATCTGAGAGAAACCCTGGAGATCTACCGAAAACTGCCGGAATATTTGCACAATTTCCAGGCAGACGAAAGAGAGATGACCAAATACATTATCGGAGCCATCAGTGAACTGGATACCCCCCTGAATGCTTCCGCCAAGGGTGCCTTGGCTCTGAATGCCTATTTCCAGGGCTTGACAGAGGAGGACTTTCAGCAGGAGCGGGATCAGATTTTGCAAGCCCAGGCGGAGGACATCCGCAGCCTGGAGGAGCTGGCTGGGGCTTTGGTAGAGGAAAATAACATCTGCGTCATCGGAAGTGAAGGTGCCATTGAGAGGGATAAGGACCTCTTCAAGACCACAGAGGCTCTGATCCGTGCCTGAACAAGGGGGAAAGGATGGAGAAGACAACTTCCTGACCTCCTTCCAAGGGGGAAAGGGATGGGAAAAGCGACTTCCTGACCTCCTTCCAGGGGAAAGGGATGGAGAAGGCCAATTTCTCGCCCGCTCAGAAGAGGGGACAGCAGATCGGTCAGAAAAGAGGAAAGAATGACAAAGGAAAGGGATAAATCCGGATTCGTGGCTCTGATTGGCCGCCCTAACGTGGGAAAGTCCACCTTAATGAATCACCTGATCGGACAGAAGATCGCCATTACCTCCAGAAAGCCTCAGACTACCCGCAATCGGATCCAGACGGTCTATAACTGTGACCGGGGGCAGATTGTATTTCTGGACACTCCGGGAATCCATAAGGCCAAGAACAAGCTGGGAGAATATATGGTCTATGCGGCCGAGAGCACCCTGAGGGATGTGGATGCCGTCCTTTGGCTGGTGGAGCCGGGTACCTATATCGGAGCCGGGGAGCAGCATATCGCCAAGCTCCTGGACAGGGTCAAGGTCCCGGTTATCCTGGTGATCAATAAGGTAGATAAGGTGAAGAAGGCGGACCTTCCCGCCTGTATGGAACTGTATCGAAAATTGGGACATTTTGAGGATATCATCCCGGTATCTGCCAAGCAGGGACTGAACCTGGACAGCCTGATCGATACCCTTTTCCGCTATCTGCCCTATGGCCCCAGGTTCTATGAGGAGGACACGGTGACTGACCAGCCGGTACGTCAGATTGCAGCGGAGATGATCCGGGAGAAGGCTCTGCGATCACTGGGAGAGGAGATCCCCCACGGCATTGCCGTTATGATCGAGAAGATGAAGACCCGGCCGGGGGGCAAGATTACCGATATCGAGGCCACTCTTGTATGTGAACGAGAGTCCCACAAGGGGATCATCATTGGCAAGCAGGGGGCTATGCTGAAAAAGATCGGCAGTGAAGCCCGGGAGGAGATGGAGAAGATGCTGGAGGGCCAGGTTAACCTCCAGCTCTGGGTGAAGGTGCGCAAGGATTGGAGGGACAGTGACCTGCTGGTGAAGAACTACGGTTATGACAGGCAGGATTTATCCTGATAAGAGGGGGATTTCATGAGCGAAGCGATCCGGGCATCGGGAATCGTCCTGTCATCGATGCCCATAGGGGAGAATGACAAAAGATTGGTGCTGCTGACCCGGGAATGGGGGAAAATCACCGCCTTTGCCCGAGGAGCCCGTCGTCAGGGCAGTATGCTGCTGGCAGTGGCCAATCCCTTCGTCTTTGGAACTTTTTCCTTGATCCAGGGCAGGGCCTCCTACAGCCTGATCCAGGCAGAGGTGAAGAATTACTTTGTAGAGCTGGCAAAAGAGCAGCCGGGGGTTTATTATGGCTTTTATTTCCTGGAATTCGCTGATTATTACGGACGGGAGGGCTTGGACGGTACAGCCATGCTCAATCTTCTTTACTTGTCCCTGAAGGCTCTCTTGAATCCCCGGCTGGACAATCGATTGATTCGGCGAATCTATGAATTGCGGCTCATGGCCATCAATGGAGAATATGCCCCGGATCCCAGAGGGATGAGTGAGGCCGCTCTCTATACCTGCCGCTATATCATGGAGGCCCCCCTGGAGAAGCTCTATACCTTCACCCTCTCTTTGGAGGTCTTGGGCGAGCTGGAGCGAGTGCTGGACCGCCACATGAAGATGGTATTGGATAAGAGGATGAAAAGCCTTGGGGTGCTGGAGGTTTTTTGTCCCCCCTGACAGGCTTTTGACACGGTAACCAATGAAATCATACACTTGAAAAAGGAGACAGAATTATGGCAATTTATCATGCAGCAGTAGACATGGGAGCATCCAGCGGACGTCTGATCTTAGGATGGATGGAAGAGGGGAAAATGCAGCTGAAGGAGATCCACCGCTTTGAAAATGGTATGGTGAAGAAGGGCAATGAGCTGTGCTGGGAATTCGACCGCATTTTCCAGGAGATTGTCACAGGCTTGAAGAAGTGCAAGGAGCTGGACATGATTCCCTCCAGCATCGGTGTGGATACCTGGGGCGTGGATTTTGTTCTCCTGGACAAGGACGACCAGGTGCTGGGCAATACCGTCGGCTACAGGGATCATCGGACGGAGGGCATGGATGAGGAGGTCTATAAGATTATTTCCCAGAGGGATCTTTATCAGCGGACCGGGATCCAGAAGGCTATCTACAATACCATCTATCAGCTGATGGCAGTGAAGCTCCAGCATCCGGATTATATGAATCAGGCGGAGACCCTCCTTTTTGTTCCGGATTATTTTCACTTCCTCCTGTCCGGCCAAAAGGTCAATGAATATACGGAGGCTACCACTTCCCAGCTGGTCCATGCCCAGACCAAGGAGTGGGATTATGAGCTGATGGATATGCTGGGTTACAATAAGAAGATGTTCCAGAAGCTGGTGCTGCCGGGAACCAGTCTGGGGGGACTGCGTCCGGAGTTGGTCAAGGAGATCGGCTACGATCTGGAGGTTGTAGTTCCCTGTACCCATGATACAGGCTCTGCTGTGTTGGCAGTTCCGGCCAATGATGATGATTTTGTCTATATCAGCTCCGGAACCTGGTCTCTCATGGGTGTGGAGCGCAAAGAGCCGGATTGCTCCGAGAAGAGCTGCGACAAGAACTTCACCAATGAGGGCGGCTATGACTATCGTTTCCGTTATCTGACTAATATCATGGGCCTTTGGATGATCCAGTCTGTCCGCCATGAATATAAGGACGCCTATGGCTTCGGCCAGATCTGTCAAATGGCAGAGGAAGCCAAAGACTTCCCCTCTCGTGTGGAGGTAAACGATGATTGCTTCCTGTCTCCGGCCAATATGACAGAGGCAGTGAAGGACTATTGCAGAAGGACCGGCCAGCAGGTGCCGGAGACCCTGGGAGAGATCGCTACCGTCATTTATGCCAGTCTGGCAGAATGCTACGCCCGTTCTGTGAAGGAGCTGGAGGAGCTTACCGGCCGCACCTATTCCCGTATCCACGTGGTAGGCGGCGGTTCCAATGCAGGCTACCTCAATGAGCTGACCGCCAAGGCCACCGGCAAGGAAGTCCATGCAGGTCCCGGAGAGGCGACCGCCATCGGAAATGTGACCGCCCAGATGCTCAAGGCCGGAGAATTTAAGACCGTAGAGGAGGCCCGGGACACCATCCACGCCTCCTTCGAGATACAGCTCTACTAAGAAAGCCCCGACAAGCAGTCGGGCTGAGGGCAAGCTCGCGGCGCCAGCCGACTGCTGAATGGTTCTGTTGCGAAATAAGAGATTGTGGGAGAGGAAGGAAGTGAAGTATGGGAAGGATGGAGAATGTCGCAATTTTTGAGGATACCATCAGGTTGTGTGCAGAAAATGCGAGACTTGCGGAAGCTGTAAGACAATCCACAGCAGGACAGAAGCTGATCCTAGAAGAGGATCAATTGCAGGAGGTATCCCTGGACCGGTATGATAAACCAGCCAGGATATGGATTTCCCAAAAGAAAAGCCTGGAGGCTGCCGCTGCCTATAGGGACAGGAAGGTGGCAGTGCTGAATTTCGCCTCTGCTTCTAATCCGGGCGGCGGCGTGACCAGGGGGGCAAGCGCCCAGGAGGAATGCCTGTGCAGGTGCTCCAGCCTCTATCTCAATCTGAACACCCCGTCTATGAAGGAGGGCTTCTACTATCCTCACAGGCAGAGGCAGGATCCCCTCCATAACGACGATATAATCTATACACCGGGGGTTCTTGTCTTCAAGAGTGACACCTCATACCCCCGCCTCCTTCCGGAGGAGGAATGGTATGAGGTAGGGGTTATCACCTGTGCGGCTCCCAATCTGCGTTCCCTGCCCAGCAATGTCTTTCATGAGGGAGATAGAGGCAAGTCGGCGAGAATATCCGACATGGATCTGCTAAGACTGCACGAGAAGCGCCTCCGCAGAATCCTCCAGGTGGCTATCCTGGAAGGCAGAGACAGCCTGATCCTGGGAGCCTTCGGCTGCGGTGCCTTTGCCAACAATCCAGGGGTGGTGGCTACGGCGGCTGCAAATGTTCTTCCTGATTACTTGTATGCCTTCCAAACCATCGAATATGCCATATATTGCAGCCCCAGGGATGCCAGCAATTATAGGATCTTCCGCCAGGTACTAAAACCCATTACGGGATAAACCTTCCTGCCCAACTCTTCTCCTTTATGGGCTTTCCCAGCCTTTCCCTACAAAACAAGAGCCAGCACAGTCACCACAAGCCCGACTACGATCAGAACAGGCATCAGGCAGCAGCCACACCCCCCTCGGGGTGGCGGCGGCCCCCAGGGGCCTCTGGGACCGTGAGGTCTGTGTCCGCCCATTCCAGGACCGCCCATTCCGGGTCCTCTCATTCCAGGTCCGCCCATTCCAGGTCCTCTCATTCCGGGACCACCCATTCCAGGGCCACGTCCGGGTCCATGCATAGTATCCACCTCCTCAAACATAAAAGGATTACTCTATCTGCTCCCTATTATACATCATTTGGGAGCAGGATGGAATTACTTCAGGAAAGGATTTTTTTCTCTGCGTGTTTCTGGTTAAATCCGTTGCCTACTGGAAAAAATGATGTTATACTTTACCTTATGACGTCAAAAAAGGAGACTGACCCATGAAAAAACTGGAAGAGTATGTGCGGAGTATTCCGGATTTTCCGGAACCGGGAATTATATTTCGAGATGTGACCAGCATATTGCAGGATGCGGATGGGCTGAAGCTGGCCATTGATTCCCTGCAGGATCTGCTGGAGGGAGTGGATTTTGATGTGGTTGTGGGAACTGAGTCCAGAGGCTTTATCTTCGGGGTTCCGGTGGCCTATAATCTGCATAAGTCCTTTGTGCCGGTACGCAAGAAGGGTAAGCTGCCCTGCGAGACCATCGAGACCACCTATGATCTGGAATATGGCACGGCTACCGTAGAGATGCACAAGGATGCCATCAAGCCCGGTGACCGGGTGGTGCTGGTGGATGACTTGATCGCTACCGGCGGAACCATCGAAGCCTGTGCCAGGATGGTGGAGCAGCTGGGGGGTCAGGTGGTGAAGATCCTGTTTGTCATGGAATTGAAGGGCCTAAAGGGCAGAGAGAGACTGAAGAAGTATGAGGTAGCTTCTGTTATTTCCTACGAGGGCAAGTAACTGCATCGAGATTTTTGCCCCTGAGTAATCGGATTCCCAGGCAGGCGAATTGTCTGGGGCATGAAGGAAAAGCAGACAAAAGCGGATACAAGAAGGCCGCGGTGAAGAGCGGCGGATATACGGATCAAGAGCAGAGTAAGGCAAAGCGAAAGCGGATAAAGGTCGGGACTGAGGCGTATGATGGAGACGGGCGCGAAGGACGCTACGAAGAGAGAAGAAGAATTAAAGAAAGAAATTGCAGCGGTGGATGCCAATGTTAAGTCTATGGAGGATTTTACCAGTCCGGAGCAGCTGTATGCGGAATTGATTGCCAGTGTGAGAAAGTATCATCCATCGGCTGATATTTCCCTGATTGAGAAGGCCTATCATGTAGCCTATGAGGCGCATAAGGGGCAGAATCGCAAGTCCGGGGAACCCTATATCATTCATCCCCTGTGTGTGGCCATTATCCTGGCTGACTTGGAGCTGGATAAGGAGAGTATTGTGGCAGGCATTCTCCATGATGTGGTGGAGGATACCATCATGACCAAGGAGGAGCTGGCTCGGGAGTTTGGTCAGGAGGTCGCCCTTTTGGTGGATGGGGTGACCAAGCTGGGACAGCTGGATTACTCGGCAGATAAGATCGAGAAGCAGGCGGAGAACCTGCGGAAGATGTTCCTGGCTATGGCCAAGGATATTCGAGTGATCATGGTCAAGCTGGCAGACCGGCTTCACAATATGCGAACCCTGAAATATATGTCTCCGGAGAAGCAGAAGGAAAAGGCTCGGGAGACTATGGATATCTATGCTCCCATTGCCCAGAGGCTGGGTATTTCCAAGGTCAAGGTGGAGCTGGACGACCTGTCCTTGAAGTATCTGCAGCCGGAGGCCTATTATGATTTGGTTCACCAGATCAACCAGAAGCGGGAGGAAAGGCAGAGATTTGTCAACGGCATCGTAGAGGATGTGAAGAAACACATTGATGATGCGGGCATTGAGGCCCAGGTCAATGGCAGGATCAAGCATTTCTTCAGCATCTACAAGAAGATGGTGAACCAGGACAAGACCCTGGATCAGATCTATGACCTCTTTGCGGTCAGGATCATCGTGGAGACCGTGAAGGACTGTTATGCGGCGCTGGGGGTCATTCATGAGATGTATACCCCTATTCCGGGCCGTTTCAAGGATTACATCGCTATGCCCAAGCCCAATATGTACCAGTCCCTCCATACCACTTTGATAGGGCCTAAGGGTCAGCCCTTTGAGATACAGATTCGTACCTTTGAGATGCACCGGACCGCGGAATATGGTATTGCTGCCCATTGGAAATACAAGGAAGCCTCGGATGGGAAGAAGTCGGGACCGGAGCAGGAGGAGGAGAAGCTGAATTGGCTGCGCCAGATCCTGGAATGGCAGCAGGATATGTCGGATAACCGGGAGTTTATGAGCCTGCTGAAGAGTGATCTGGATCTGTTCACCGACAATGTTTATTGTTTCTCCCCGGCCGGGGATGTGAAAACCCTTCCGGCCGGATCCTGTACCATCGATTTTGCCTATTCCGTTCATTCTGCCGTGGGCAACCGCATGGTGGGGGCCCGGGTCAATGGAAAATTAGTGCCCATTGAGACGGTACTTCATAACGGCGATCGGGTGGCTATTGTCACCTCTCAGAATTCCAGGGGGCCCAGTCGGGATTGGCTGAAGGTGGTGAAGAGCACCCAGGCCAAGAACCGGATCAACCAATGGTTCCGCCAGGAGCTGAAGGAAGATAATATCATCAAGGGCAAGGAAATGCTCAACAGCCATGCCAAGCTCAAGAACAAGGTGCTGGGTACCTACCTGAAGCCCCCTTATATGGAAGCAGTCATGCGCAAATACGGCTTCCGGGATTGGGATTCGGTATTGGCTGCCATTGGGCACGGGGGGCTGAAGGAGGGTCAGGTCCTCAATAAGCTGCTGGAGGCCTGGGACAAGGAGCACAAGAAGAATATCACCGACCAGGAGGTTCTGCAGGCTGCCGCAGCTGCTTCTGCCTCCTCCGAGTCTCGGCCGGAGCTCCCCTCCGGCAAGGGCAAGGGGGGCATTCTGGTCCAGGGCATCCATGATGTGGCCGTGCGCTTCTCCAAGTGTTGCAGCCCGATTCCGGGAGATGAGATTGTGGGCTTCGTAACCCGAGGAAGAGGAATTACCATTCACCGTACCGACTGCGTGAATATTATCAATCTTCCCAGCTCCGAGAGAGAGCGGCTCATCGATGCGGAATGGCAGACGACCAGCTCCGGAGGTCAGCGTTATACGGTGGAGATCAATATCTATGCCAACAACCGCACCGGTCTGCTGGTAGATATTTCCAAGCTTTTCACAGAGAGGAAGATTGATGTAAGTGCTATGAATGTCCGCACCAGCAAGCAGGGTACGGCAACCATAGATATGACCTTTGATGTCAACAGCAAGGAGGAATTGAATTCCCTGGTGGAGAAGATCCGCCAGGTGGAGAGTGTCATTGATATCGAACGATCGAAAGGATGAGATTATGGCAGAGATGATAATTCAGAATCTGGTTTTGGGAAATGTGGCTACCAACTGTTATTTTCTCATGAATCCGGAGACCAAAGACCTGATTCTGGTGGATCCGGGGGATGAGGCGGAGCGGATAGAGGAGAAGGTGGCCGCCCTGGAGGGCAAGCCGGTGGCCATCCTCTTAACCCATGGGCATTATGACCATATGCTGGCAGCGGATTCCATTCGCCGCAGATATGAGATTCCTGTCTATCTCCATGAGAAGGAGGAGGCCCTTCTGGAGGATCCCATGCTGAACCTGTCCGGCTATTGGAGTGCGTCTTATTCCATGAAGGCGGATCATTTGGTGAAGGAGGGGGATATCCTGCAGCTGGCAGGATATGAGATCCAGGTCTTGCATACGCCCGGCCATACCGCCGGAAGCGTTTGCTATTATTTCCCCCAGGAAAAGGTCTTGATCAGTGGAGATACCCTCTTCTGCCGGTCCTATGGGCGGACGGATTTCCCCACCTCCAGCTCCCGGGATATGCAAAATAGTATCCAGCGCCTGCTAAAAGACCTTCCCGAGGATGTGGCGGTCTGCCCGGGACATGAGATGGCCACCACCATTGCCCTGGAAAAGAGGTATAATCCCCTTGCTTAGGATTGGTATTGGCTTTAATCGCCGGGATTTTACCTACGATGTTTATACCCTGGTCAGTGCCTTTTATCCCGGCTGCAGGATCAAGACCTGGCTGGAGGGGGAAGAGGAGCCGCCGGTGGAGGAAGCCTTAGATATCTTCTATCAGGTAGAATACGGAGACGGACAGATCACATTTTCCCGGGAACAGGCGGGAAAATGTGATTTTGCCGTCTGCCCTGTCGCTTGGGAGGAGGACAGGGGCAGTGTGAAAAATAAGCTGAAGGGTCTGATTTACCGCTTTATCTCCCAGGAGACGGGAAGACAGTTGCCCTGGGGAGATCTGACAGGCATCCGGCCGGTTAAGATTGCCATGGGCAAGCTGGAGAAGGGTTGGAAGAATGTAGATATCGCCCGCTATATGCGGGAAACCTATTTTGTCAGTCCGGAGAAGACGGCCTTGGCCATTGCCACAGCCAATCGGGAGAGGGATCTCTTGCAAGGATTCGATGCGGAAAAGGGTTATAGCCTCTATGTAGGCGTTCCCTTCTGTCCCTCCATCTGTCTCTATTGCTCCTTCGGCTCCCATCCTTTGGAACGGTGGCAGCATATGGTGGAGCCATATCTGCAGGCGCTGTTTCGGGAATTGGACTTTATCGCTGGGCAGATGAAGCACCGCCCCTTGCATACCATCTATATCGGAGGGGGAACCCCTACCACCCTGGAGCCGGATCAGCTGAAGAGGCTGCTGGATTGTATCTGCCATAAGTTTGATCTCAGTCAGTTGCGGGAATTTACGGTGGAGGCCGGAAGGCCGGATACCATTACCCGGGACAAGCTGGCAGTATTGCGGGAATATCCTGTGGATCGGATCTCCATCAATCCCCAGACCATGAACCAGAAGACCCTGGATCTCATTGGCAGGAGACACAGCGTGGAGGAGACCATAGCTGCCTTTGACCTGGCTCGGTCCCTGGGATTTGCCAATATTAATATGGATCTGATCGTGGGTCTGCCGGGGGAGGGACAGGCAGAGGTGGAGACTACCCTGCAGGCCATGCAAGGGCTGGATCCCGATAGCCTGACGGTACATTCCCTGGCCCTTAAGCGGGCAACCCGTCTGAATCTTTTCAAGGACCAATATGAGGAGATTTCCTTCGAGAATTCCCAGGAGATTATGGGAATGACCCAGCAATATGCGGCCTTGATGGGGATGGGGCCCTATTATCTCTACCGGCAGAAGAATATAGCCGGTAATTTCGAGAATGTAGGCTACTCCAAGGAAGGGAAGGCTGGCCTCTACAATATCCTGATTATGGAGGAGAAGCAGACCATTCTGGCCGCAGGGCCGGGAGCCTCTACCAAATTTGTTTTTCAGCAGGGAACCCGGATCGAGCGGGTGGAGAATGTCAAGGATCTGAAGAATTACGTGGAGAGGATCGATGAGATGCTGGAGAGGAAGCGTAAGGGGATAGACCTATATGGAGCATAAGGAGAAGCATTTATTGTATTACAGCCTGTCGGAGCAGCTGGCTCACGGCATGCAGGTCAGCAATTTGGCCTACGAGATCGGCTCTCGCATGCAGCTGCCCAAGGAGGACTGCCATGAGCTGGCAGTAGCGGGGCTTTTGCATGATGTGGGTAAGATGAACCTGATGCAGGACTCTGACCTGGCAGAGAATCCATTGATGATCGAGGAGATGAAATACATCCGGACTCATCCCCAAAAGGGCTACCAGAAGCTGACCCAGAGAGGATATTCGGATAGCATTTGCCACTATGTCCTGTATCATCATGAAAATTATGACGGCAGCGGTTATCCCTATAACCTGAGGGGGCAGGATATCCCCCTGGGGGCCAGGATCCTGCGGGTTTGCGATGCCTTCTGCGCCCTGATTGCCGACCGCCCCTACCGCCGGGCTTTTTCCATGGATACAGCCATGGAGCTGGTAATAGAAGAAATTAAAAATTTTGATATGGAGGTATTCCTGACCTTCATGCGTATCATCCATGACAATCCGGACCGGGCAGTCAGGATGCCGGAGCTTACCATAGATGTGAAAGGAGAATTACTGAAATTATGACCCTGAAGAAGAAGCCGGTAACCGGCATGAAGGATATCCTGCCCCAGGAGATGGCCATCCGAGATTACTGTATCGGGCTGATTAAGGAAACCTACCGCAATTTTGGATTTTCTTCCATGGAAACCCCCTGTGTGGAGCATATGGAGAATCTGAACAGCAAGCAGGGAGGAGAGAATGAGAAGCTGATCTTCAAGATCCTGAAAAGGGGAGAGAAGCTGAAGCTGGAACAGGCTCAGACAGAGGCCGATCTGGTGGATGGGGGGCTGCGCTACGACCTGACAGTGCCCCTTTGCCGTTATTATTCCAACAATGCCAATGACCTGCCTGCCCCCTTTAAGGCCCTGCAGATGGGAAATGTATGGCGGGCAGACCGACCCCAAAGGGGGCGCTTTCGCCAGTTCATGCAATGCGACATTGATATCTTGGGAGAGCCCACCAACCTGGCGGAGATTGATCTGATCCTGGCTACCACCACCCTGCTGGGCAGGCTGGATTTCCATCATTTCACCATCCGCATCAACGACCGGCGGATTCTGAAGGCCATGGCCGCCTACAGCGGCTTCCAGGAGGCAGACTACGATACCGTATTTATCATCCTGGATAAGATGGATAAAATAGGGCCGGAAGGGGTTGCCGAGGAGCTGAAGAAGGAAGGCTTTGCCCAAGACCATGTAGAAACATACATGAGCCTCTTCCGGGAGGTAACTCCGAATATCCAGGGAGTGAATTTTATCCGGGATAAGCTGGCGGGGGTTCTGGATCCCGCCTACGCCGAGGGTCTGATTCAGATCATGGATACTGTGGATGCCGCCAAAAATGCCGACTTCAAGATTTCCTTTGATCCTACCCTGGTGAGGGGCATGTCCTACTATACGGGTCCTATTTTCGAGATTTCCATGGATGAGTATGGCGGGAGCGTAGGGGGTGGCGGCCGTTATGATGAGATGATCGGCAAGTTTACCGGGCAGAATATTCCGGCTTGCGGCTTCTCCATCGGATTTGAGCGGATCGTCATGCTGCTGCTGGAGAGAAATTATCAGATTCCCGGGGGAGGGAAAAAGAAGGCCTATCTGCTGGATAAGAATCTGGACGAGGCGGCCAGGAAGGCCCTGATCAGCAGGGCCATGGAGGAGCGGATGCAGGGCTGGACCGTGAACCTGTCTGTGATGAAGAAGAATAAGAAGTTTCAGAAGGACCAGCTGGAGGCAGAGGGATATACGGAGATTGAGGAAATCTTTGCCGACAGGCTGTAACCACTGGTTTGGATGTTTTAACACCCAAACCGGGTTGCCAAACCAGGGCTGCAAGAGGAGATTGTAATACGGAGGATAATAGAATGGCAGAGTCAATGAAAGGCATGCACCGCACCCACCGATGCGCCGAGGTGACGGAGGCGGAGATTGGATCCAAGGTCACCCTGATGGGATGGGTTCAGAAGAGCAGGAATAAGGGGGGAATCATTTTCGTGGATCTGCGGGACCGTTCCGGCCTTATGCAGCTGATTTTCGAAAATGGAAGTATCGACGCGGAGGGTTTTGAGAAGGCGGCAAAGCTCCGCAGCGAGTTCGTGATTGCCGTGACAGGCTTGGTAGAGCGCCGATCCGGCGCAGTCAACGAGAATCTTAAGACCGGCAGTATGGAGGTAAGAGTAGATTACCTGCGGATTCTGGCAGAGGCTGAGACACCCCCCTTTCCCATTGAGGAGAATAGCAAGACCAAGGAGGAGATTCGCCTGAAATACAGATATCTGGATCTGCGTCGTCCGGATATCCAGAGGAATCTTATGATGCGGTCCAAGGTAGCCATGTTGACCCGCCGCTTTATGGAGCAGGAGGGTTTCCTGGAGATTGAGACCCCCATGCTGGGCAAGAGCACTCCCGAGGGAGCCAGAGATTACCTGGTGCCCAGCCGGGTGCACCCCGGCTCCTTCTACGCTCTGCCCCAATCCCCCCAGCTCTTCAAGCAGCTGCTGATGTGCTCCGGCTATGACCGCTATATCCAGATTGCCCGCTGCTTCCGGGACGAGGATCTGCGGGCAGATCGTCAGCCGGAATTTACCCAGATTGATATGGAGCTGTCCTTTGTAGATGCAGAGGACGTTATGGATGTCAATGAGCGCCTGCTGGCCTATCTTTTCCGGGAGGTTCTGGGGGTGGAGGTTTCCCTTCCCATCCAGCGCATGCCCTGGCAGGAGGCTATGGATCGCTTTGGATCCGACAAGCCGGACCTGCGTTTTGGCATGGAATTGGTCAATGTATCCGAGACCGTCAAGGACTGTCAATTCGTTGTCTTCCAAAATGCCTTGGAATTAAAGGATGGCTCCGTGCGGGGCATCAATGCCAAGGGTCAGGGGGGAATGCCCCGGAAGAAGATCGACAAGCTGGTGGAATTCGCTAAGGGCTACGGCGCCAAGGGATTGGCCTATATCGCCCTGCAGGAGGATGGTACGGTCAAATCCTCCTTTGCCAAGTTTATGAAGGAAGAGGAAATGTCCGCCCTGATTGCCAAGATGGAGGGACAGCCGGGAGACTTGCTTCTCTTTGCCGCAGACCGCAACAAGATCGTCTGGAATGTGCTGGGGGCTCTTCGCCTGGAGCTGGCGGAGGAGATGGGACTCTTAGACAAAAATGAATATCGTTTTGTATGGATCACGGAATTCCCCCTGCTGGAGTGGTCCGATGAGGAGAATCGCTTCATGGCCATGCATCATCCCTTCACCATGCCCATGGAGGAGGATTGGGACAAGATCGATTCCGATCCCGGCAGTGTCCGGGCCAAGGCCTATGACATTGTCCTTAACGGCACGGAGCTGGGAGGAGGTTCTGTTCGAATCCACCAAAATGACATCCAGGAGAAGATGTTCCAGGTTCTTGGCTTTACCAAAGAACAGGCCTGGGAGCAGTTCAGCTTCCTTCTGACGGCCTTCCGGTATGGAGTACCGCCTCACGCAGGATTGGCCTATGGATTAGACCGTCTGGTGATGCTGATGGCCCAGGAGGACTCCATCCGTGATGTTATCGCCTTCCCCAAGGTGAAGGATGCCTCCTGCCTGATGACCCAGGCTCCGGCACCGGTGGATGAGAAACAGCTGGTGGAATTGGGCATCGAGGTCAGCCAGACACAATCATGAAGAATACAAAAAAAGCAATCTTTCAATATGCATTTAAAAAATCGGTACCCGTCATGTGCGGGTACCTGTTTTTGGGGCTAGCCTTTGGCATTCTCCTGCAGCAAGCGGGATATTCCGCCCTTTGGGCCTTCTTTGCCAGCCTCTTTATCTATGCCGGTTCCATGGAGTTCGTCCTGGTAACCCTCCTGACGGCAGGAACCTCTTTGGCAGGATCGGCCGTCATGACCTTATTCGTCAATTGCCGCCACATGTTCTATGGCCTCTCCTTTGTAGATACCTTCAAGAAAATGGGAAAAAGGTGTTTCTATATGATCTTTTCTCTGACCGATGAGACCTACTCCGTCCTCTGTTCCTGCCGTCAGGAAAGGGTAGAAGGAGACCCGGACCATCAGGCCTGGTTCTGGATCGCCCTGCTGGATCATTCCTACTGGATCATAGGCTCCGTGCTGGGGGCTTTGGCAGGTCAACTGATCCCCCTGGATTTTACCGGGGTGGATTTCTCTATGACCGCCCTCTTCACCGTCATCCTCATTGACCAGGTCAGGGACAGGAAGACAGGAGCACGTATCCCTGCCCTGATGGGAGGGCTGGCAGCAGTCCTATGTCTCTTCCTCTTCGGGACAGATGCCTTCCTGCTGCCCACCTTGCTCCTGACGGTAGCAGCCATTGCGGCTATGAATATCACAGCCGACCGAAGAGGCGGACAAGACCCCTCGGATGAGCAGGAGCTACAGGACGAGCAGGAGCCGCAGGTGGAGCAAAGACCCCAGGCAGATCAGAAGGGGGGCGCGGCCTCATGAGAATTCCGGTATCCCAGGCAATTTTGATCATCGCAGTGGTGGCGGTGGTTACCCTATTTACCAGGGCGGTTCCCTTCCTCTTCTTCGGGGGCAAACGGGGCATGCCCAGAACCCTTCGGCAGATCTCCGAGAAGCTTCCTCCGGCCATTATCGCCATCCTTGTGGTCTATTGTGTCAAGGATGCCCTGACTTTGACCAATACCACCCTGCCTGCCACCCTGGTAGCCCTGACCCTGGTGACGGTGCTCCACCTTTGGAGGCGCAATACTCTTCTGAGCATTGCCGCGGGAACCCTGACTTATATGCTGCTGCTTCACCTGTTTTAGGGGAAGATTGGTTTGGGTGTCAAAACACCCAAACCTCTGGTTACACGGATTGTTCCGTGCTACGCACTCCCACGTCTACGCTCCGCTCCGGT